>JBCAZN010000257.1:0-4521 GCA_038533035.1 Pseudomonadota bacterium | reverse complement strand
CGCTGGCGCGAGGTATAGGGTCCAACGACATCGGTCTCGACCGTGGCCAACTCGGCAGCACGAAAGTGGTGCGTTTTCGCCAGATCGGGCCAAA
This sequence comes from Pseudomonadota bacterium, assembly GCA_038533035.1. Classification (GTDB taxonomy): domain Bacteria; phylum Pseudomonadota; class Gammaproteobacteria; order Steroidobacterales; family Woeseiaceae; genus UBA1847. Next base: position 4,427 of record JBCAZN010000257.1, on the reverse strand, counting down.
AGTGATGCTTGTCGAAGACAATCTCGCGTATCGCGCCAACAGCGACAACGCCGACGAACGCAATGCTATAGCGGAGAGTTTCGCGAGCTCGGTAATCTGGGGGTTCGAGGATCTCGATACGGCTGCTGACAGCACGGTCGTCGATGCTACCGACTTTTTCGTTCGCGACGCGCATGGCATCGGCCGGGTGTTGCAAGTTCAGCAGGAGGGTAGCTTCTCGGTGGATGCGTCGCGCTCCGCGATGTTCATGCCGCGCACGCGGGCGTTCCCGGACAACACCGAAGCGGAAGCAGTCGTCACATTTGTCGGCGAACCAACCGGGCCACGATTGCCGACTGTCGTGCCGGACGCGACGACGTTCACCGTGCACATCCATCACTCGTTCATTCGACTGCCTGACGATAATTACGATGCGCTGCCATACGACCCGCGCTCAGGCGTTATCGGGCTGCGCTACGACACCGGCGGGTTCGCTGACTATGCGACGACAATCGGTGAGGAGATGGTTCTCGATTTCGGTCGCCGCCATCGTCTGGAAAAGCAAGACCCGACGGCAGCGGTGAGCGCAGCCGTTGAACCGATCGTCTACTACCTCGATCGCGGCGCGCCCGAGCCGGTGCGGTCTGCGCTGCTGGACGGAGCGCGCTGGTGGAACCAGGCGTTTGAGGCCGCCGGCTACAAAGATGCGTTCCAGGTAAGGATGTTGCCGGAGGACGCCGACCCGCTGGACGTGCGTTACAACGTTATCCAGTGGGTGCATCGCTCCACCCGTGGCTGGTCCTACGGTGCCTCGGTGCTCGATCCACGCACGGGTGAGATCCTCAAAGGGCACGTGTCGCTGGGTTCGTTGCGTGTACGGCAGGACTACCTGATCGCAGAAGGCCTGTTGTCGCCATACACCGATGATTCTGTACCCCCCGAAATGCTCGAGATGTCGCTTGCGCGCATTCGCCAGCTATCCGCACACGAAGTGGGGCACACGATAGGCTTTGAGCATAATTTTGCCGCGAGCACACAGGATCGGTCGTCCGTCATGGACTATCCGTTCCCGCTTGTGCAGGTCAACGACGACAACTCGCTGGATCTGAGTGCGGCCTATGACGACAAGATTGGTGCCTGGGACATCCGCACTGTGCTCTATGCTTACCAGGATTTTCCGGACGGCGTCGACGCTGACGCCGCGCGCCAGAAAATTCTCGAGGAAACCATTGCTGCCGGCTTCAAATATGTGGCCGACTCGGATGCGCGCTCGCCGGCGACAGCGCACCCGGACGGCAACCTCTGGGACAACGGCGCGGACGCGCTTGCCGAGCTCGCGCATCTGCTGCGCGTTCGCTCGATTGCGTTGAACAACTTCTCTGAGCGGAGCATTCGCCTTGGTCGCCCCTGGGCAGAGATTGAAGAAGTCCTCGTACCGATCTACCTGTTACATCGCTTCCAGATCGAGGCAGTGGGTAAGCTGCTTGGTGGTGTTGAATTCAGCTACGGACTACGCGGCGACGGCCAGCCAATGCCGACGGTCGTTGCAGAGGAGCGCCAGTGGGCCGCATTGGCGGCATTGCTGGGCACCCTGAATCCTGAGGTGTTAGAACTCCCGGACGGACTGGCCGCAATGATTTCGCCGCGGCCGCCGAACAACCCGAAGTCGCGCGAGACCTTTGCGGCGCAGACCGGCATCGTCTTCGACGAAACGGCACCGGCTGCGAGTGCAACGGCGTTAACGCTGCGTGTCTTGCTCGATCCCTCTCGCGCCGCACGGCTGCAGCAACACGGAGCACCTGACTTTGCAGCGGTTACCGACGCGTTGCTTGATGCCAGCGTGTTCGCGCGTCCGACCGGTGCAACGACTGGCGCGATTCAGCGGCAGACAAATTTACAGGTTCTGTATGGCCTGATGCGACTTGCGGCCGATGCGTCGGCCAGCGGCGAGGTTCGCGCAATCGCACATGCGGCGGTGAGTCGTATTAAAGAACGCGCCGCACGGCAGTCCGGACCGGACTCGACCTGGAGCGCGCACTACGAGTTCCTTGCTTACGAGATCGAGCGGCTGCGACACGACCCGTCGCAGATGGAAACGGTCGCACCGATCGCGGTTCCGCCGGGATCACCGATCGGCTCAATCCAGTCCTACTAGCGCCATACCGGGGAACCTGCCATGACTACTACGCTTGCTGTACTCCTTGTCTACCTCGGCATCCTGGCCGGACTCGCGATCTGGAGTCGGCGCGAAACGCACACGCTCTCTGGTTACTACCTCGCCGGTAAGAAGCTGCCGTTCTGGGTGGTCGCATTCAGTACAAACGCTACGGGTGAAAGTGGCTGGCTGCTGCTGGGGCTGTCCGGCATGGGCTACATGGTCGGCGCTCAGGCCTACTGGGTCGTGGTCGGCGAGATGATCGGTATCGGCGCGGCATGGTGGCTCGTGTCACGGCGCCTCAAGCGTCTTAGTGACGACGCCGACTCGATTACCGTGCCCGACGTGCTGGTAGCGAAGTTCACTGACAAGATGCACCTGCTTCGCGGCGTCGCCGTATTGATCATTCTCGTCATGGTCACGACCTACGTTACCGCGCAGATGGTCGCGTCCGGCAAAGCATTCAGCGGCTACCTCGGCATGGACTACAAGACCGGCGTGGTCGTCGGCGCAATCTTCATCATCGGTTATACGTTTATCGGCGGATACAAGGCGGTGTCGTATACCGACGTCGTGCAGGGCGTGCTGATGCTGCTTGGCTTGATCGCGGTGCCGGTCGCGGCCGTGATGGCGGCGGGCGGCTGGAGCGAAATGAGTGCGATAGTCTCGGCCGAGGATCCGGCACTCATGAACATGCTGGCGGCACCGGAAGGCGGCCGCCCCCTATGGATTGCGATTGCCAGTTTCATGGCGATCGGCTTACCGTTCCTCGGTGTACCGCAACTGCTGATCCGCTTCATGTCGGCCAGGGATGATGGCGAGCTTAAGAAAGCGCGCGTGGTTTCGATTATCGTTCTCTTCATCTTCCTGTTCGGTGCGGTAACCGCCGGCATCGCCGGCCGCGCGCTGTTCCCGGGGCTGGAAGACGCCGAAGGCGTGTTCCCGAAACTGTCGACCGAACTGTTCCACCCGGTCATCGCGGGCCTGTTACTCGTTGTCGTCCTGTCCGCGATCATGTCGACCGTGGATTCGCTGTTGCTATTGTCATCGTCGGCCGTCGTGCGCGACTTTTACCAAAAGATCATCGGTACGACCAAGGACGAGGAAGCGCTGTCGATGCTCGGCAAGATCGTGACGGTCGTGATCGGTGTCGTCGCGGTCGCGCTCGGTGTGCAGGAACCTCGCGTGATTTTCCACTTTGTACTCGCATCGTGGTCTGGCCTCGGTTCGGCGTTCGGCCCGGCCGTGCTTGGCATTCTGTATTACCAGCGCGTCACCTGGGAGGGCGTGCTGGCGGGCGTTTCCGGTGGCTTCGCCGCGAGCGTTATCTGGCTGGTCTGGTTCAAAGCGTAGTACCACGGACTCTACGAGGCGATTCCCGGGTTCGTGGCGGGCCTCGTGCTGACCTGGGGTGTCAGCGCACTGACCTATAAAGAAAAACCGGCTTCGATGTAACCAAACCGGCGTACGGCCCCTATAAGAGGATATACACCAGTATTCGAGGGGATTGGCGATGAAGTTTTTGACGGTTTTATTTGCGACCGGCCTGCTGGCGATGACCGGCTGCGCACATGCACAGGCAGACATTCCAAGTGGTGCGGACTGGTACCTGCACGTAGACCTCGAAAGAATGCGGTCTGAAAGTCCCGGCCAGCCGATTTACGCATGGCTGCGTGACGAGGTGTTTGATGATATTCGCGAAGATGCCAATTTCGATATCGACCGCGAAGTGAACAGTCTCACCGCATTTTCGGTTGCCGGCGCGGGTCCCGTCGTCGTAGTTGACGGCGATTTCAGCCAGGAGACCAAAGACATTGTGATGACCTTCATCGCCGGCGGCGGTGATATTCAACCATTGAAATCATCAGGGCGGCAATATTATCGCGTCGGTAATCCCGGCGGAGACGTCGAATTCGAACGCTCCGATATTGACGGCACAATCGACTCGCTCGAGGAGGGCGGTTACGTCAGCACAGCCGTTGACGGGAAACTGCTGGTTACCGCGAGCGAAGACCAGATGAAGGCTTTGCTGGCTAGCAAAGGACGCATCGCGGGTACGCGCGGCAACAAGAATGCGATTCTTGTCTTGACTGCGGAGAAGACGATTCTCCGTGCCGGAATGAACTCAGCGATCATTGATGCGGGCGATGGCGACGATTGGGACTCAAACATTCTGCGTAATACCGAGCAGATTGCGTTTCTGGTGGCCGTAATGGCCGACAAGCTGGCTGTGGAAGCCCAGTTGGTTGCGACCGAGCCGGCAATGGCCGAGTCACTGGCGAGCATAGCGCGC
>JBCAZN010000256.1:0-4556 GCA_038533035.1 Pseudomonadota bacterium | reverse complement strand
TAGTGCACGAATGGTATCGTTTAGCGCATTCAAAATCGATCAGGAAGTGTCGTGAAAAAAATCGGCCTGTTTGTTTTCAGCCTGCTGCTGGCGTCAACGATCGCTAGCGCCGACAATGCGTACGTCAACCTCAATGGTTACACCTCGAGCGACGACGGCATTATCGAGTTTTCCGTGCTCGTCGTCGGCGACGATGGCAAGGTCGCGGCGATCGGTGATGACGACGTGCTGCAGCGCTTCCCGGACGCCGAAAAGATTGACCTGACGGGTCTGACGGTGCTGCCGGGGCTGATTGATGCGCATGCACATGTTCTTGGCCTGGGGTTGCTCAAGGCCAACCTTGACCTGTTCGGCACGCTCAGCGTTGAGGACGCCGTTGCGGCCATCGATACCTATGCAAAACGCAAACCGCACATTCGCTGGATCACGGGCCGTGGCTGGAACCAGGTGCTGTGGCCCGCCAGGGAATTTCCGACGGCCGCGCACATAGATGCCGTTGTAAGCGACCGCCCGGTATTCCTGCGTCGCATCGACGGTCACGCCGGCTGGGCCAACACGAAAGCACTCGAACTTGCCGCTATCGATACCGACACGCCGGATCCGGTCGGCGGCAAGATTCTGCGTGATGACAACGGCCATGCGACCGGTGTGCTGATCGACAAGGCCATGCACCTGGTCGAACAGAACATTCCGGACCCGGACCGTGCGGACATGCGTGAAGCCATCGCCGCGGCGGTCAGATCGCTGGCCGCCGAGGGCATCACGAGTGTTCACGACGCAGGTATTGGCATCGACAATGCCGAGGTATACCTCTCAATGGCCGATGACGGTGCGCTTGGCATACGCATTTACGCAATGACCGCAGGTGCTGATGACGTCCTCGACGCCATCGGCAAACCGATTCGCGGCTACGGTAACGATCACCTCGACATCGCGTCGGTAAAGATATATAGCGACGGTGCGCTGGGCAGTCGCGGCGCGGCCATGATCGAGCCGTACTCTGACGATGCCGAAAATCGTGGCCTGCCATTCTGGACCCAGCAAGAGCTCGATGCCCAGGTACAAAAGGCGAATGACATGGGCTTCCAGGTCGGCGTGCATGCCATAGGCGATCTCGGCAACCGCATGGTGCTGGACTCGTTTGCAAAGGCACAGGGTGGTAAACCGTCCCCGCTACGCAATCGGGTTGAGCATGCGCAAATCATCACGCTCGACGACATTCCCCGCTTTGCCGAACTGGGCGTCATCGCCTCGATGCAGGCGACGCACGCAACCAGTGACATGAACATGGCCGAGGACCGTATTGGCCCCGACCGAATTCTCGGTGGTTATGCGTGGCGGCGACTGCTGGACTCGGGTGCAACTATCGCCAACGGTTCTGATTTTCCGGTGGAGCTCTCGAATCCGTTTCACGGCCTGTATGCTGCCGTAACGCGGCAGGGACGTGACGGTGAGCCGGACGGAGGCTGGTATAGCGATCAGGCAATGACGCGTGCCGAAGCGCTGCACTCGTTCACACTGGCAGCGGCGTACGCGGCTCACCAGGAAGAGCGGCTCGGCAGTCTGGAACCCGGCAAATGGGCAGACTTTATCGTTATTGACCGGGATTATTTCGAGGTGCCGGCGCACGAAATAGACGATATCCGGGTTGTCTTCACCTTCGTCGGCGGCAAACGCGCCTTTAGCGAGAATTAGGGAGCCTGAATCATGATTGTCGAACAGGTCTGGGCCGGCAACGCGTACCGCAACTTCAACTACCTCGTCGTGTGCCCGGAAACCGGTGACGCGCTCGCCATCGATCCGCTGGAATTCAAGAAGTGTCTTGCGGTTGCCGATGCAAACGGCTGGAACATCACGCAGATTCTGAACACGCACGAACATGGCGATCACACGGGCGGCAATAAAGGGCTGGTGAAAGCGACCGGTGCGAGAGTCATTGCGCACAACAACGCAGCCGCGCGTATTCCGAACATGGACGTCGGTGTCGGCGCAGGCGATGTCGTCAAAGTCGGCAGCAGCGTCGAGCTCGAATGCCTCGACACGCCCGGCCACACGATGAGCCACATCTGCCTGCTGTCGCGTACCGAGCAGCCGGCCCTGTTCAGCGGCGATACGTTATTCAATGCCGGTGCCGGTAACTGCCACAACGGTGGTCATCCCGCAGAGCTTTACGAAACGTTTGAAACGCAGCTCGACAAACTTGGCAACGACACGTTGATTTACCCGGGCCACGACTACCTGCTCAACAACCTGGGCTTCACACTTGATCGCGAACCGGATAACGAAAAGGCGCGCGCGATGATGGCGCGCCTCGAGAACCAGGACCCGTCAAATGCCTACGTGACAACGATGGCTGATGAGCGCGAGATCAATACGTTTTTTCGGCTGGACAGCGCGTCAGTCATTGCGAAGCTGGTTGAGGATTTTCCCGAACTTGGCGACAACCCGGACGCGAAAGCCGTGTTCCTGAAACTACGGGAGCTCAGGAACAGCTGGTAAGGCGTACGCCGACGGCCGCGAGTTCATCCGAATTCGTGTCCGGCCGGGACGCCATCCACAGCCACAATAATGCCAGGTAAAGCTGCTGCTGCGCGCGCAGTTGCTCGCGCCAGCGCATCCCGTCACCGTTGAAGTAAGCGTTTAGCAGGCGCTCGACCTGCTCTTCCGCAAGTTGGTGATGCTCGACGACGGTGGCCAGGTCAAAAAACGGATCGTTGTCGCAGGCGTACTCCCAGTCTATGAATATCAAGTCCGGCGTCGTAATCATGTTTTCGGCAACGAGATCGTTGTGACAGCAGCACAGGTTCTGTGGCAGCCGTCGGTTCTGCAGAATTTTTGCACTGCGATCGACCAGCGCGCGATCGGCTGAACCACTTTCAGCGACGTAGCGGCGCGCAGCGACGGTAGAGTCGAACGTTCGACCGGTAAGCGGCAGTGCATGCAGGCGCTTCAACGCTGCTGCGAGTAGCTCGAGGTTTCCTGGTTTGTCGAGACATGAGCGTTGCCAGGAACTGCCGTCAACAAACTCCGTGAGATAGGACGCTTCGTCAGCATAAAGAACGTTGGGCGCAAGATGGTTTTGGGCAGCGATACGCTGGATCTCGGCCTCCGCGACGCGCGAATTGAACGGTTCCGATCTCGGCGAATCGTCGAGCTTGAGAACCGCGGTACGATCGTCGAGCGTCACTTTCCAGGTTCGGTTGGTCAGGCCGCCGGCAAGCTCTTCGCAAAGCGCACCGTCCCATTCTTCTATGCCATGTAGCCGGCCCTCGCGGTCTATTTCGACCGTCATGCCGGCTTGTCACGATAGCTGCGTGTCCAGGCGATCAGTCCGAACGGAATCATCGCGACGTACACGCAAAACAGCAGGCTGGTTAACTGCAGATCACGCGACCAGTAGATAAATACGGAAACGATGTCGATCACGAGCCAGTACCACCAGTTCTCGAGCACCTTGCGGGCAATGAGATACGTCGCCCAGATCGCAAACCACGTCGTTGCTGAATCAATATACGGAAACGCCGCATCGGTGTGGCTCAGCAGCCAGCCCGTGACTACGCTGAGCACGGAGATGGACGTGATAGCGGCGACGTGTTTGCCCAACGCCCAGACCACAACCGGCTTCTCGTGATCGCCCTCTCGACCGGTCGACCACGAGTACCAGCCGTAGCCGGCCATGACGAGGTAAAAGCCGTTCAGCACGGACTCCATGTAGAGTTTCGCGACAATGAACAGCCAGATATAAATAGCGGTTGATACGGCGGCAAACAGCCAGCACCAGATGTTCTGCCGAATCGCGAGCACGAGATACGCGATCGCTGCAAACACAGCCACGATCTCCGCCAGTGACCAGGCGCGCGCCTGCTCGACGAGTTGCTCAATGAATGTCAATTGACCGGGTTGTTGAGAATCTTGATGGCGAACACCGCTTTCGGCACGGTCTCAAACGTCGAACGAATCTCGTTCATTAGAAGCGGCACTACGTCGTCGTAGTCACCTCGCAACTGCGTACTCATTCGATTGCGTTCGACTTCAACACCGTCGTGACCTTCAAGACGGTCAATAACGTCCTTGATCGGCGGAATGAAGTCCGCGTCCAGCGGGTAAAGACTGATATCAACAGCAACCTGCATTTCAGAATCTCCTCTCAATGGTGACACCGACCTGCCGCGGATCGCCGCCGCGCGTATACAGCGTGGCCGGAAAATCGGGCGGCTCGTTGCCAAAATAGAATCCGCGTACAGCGTAGTATTCGTCTGTTAGATTGCGCGCGCGAATGGCGACGCGCCAGACGTCGTTGTCGTAACCAACGCTGGCATTGAACAACTCGAACGATTCTGATTTCTGGTTGTGGCTGACGTCGAAGTAAAAGTCGTCCTTGGACGAGGCGTCAAATCGCGCGAAGAAACCGTTCGGGTGCGCCCAGGAAATGCCGGCCGCGAGTGTGTGGCGCGGCGCGTGTGCCTGATCGCGACCATTTAGCCCGGGGAATTGCTGTACGGCGGATTCCCGGATTCAGTACTGCAATTCCCCGGGCTAAATGGTCGCGATCAGGC
>JBCAZN010000255.1:0-4589 GCA_038533035.1 Pseudomonadota bacterium | reverse complement strand
ACTCCTCTATCGTTCGGTACTCGGGGTCGTCCAGAAATGGGAGGTTGGGAAACCGGCTTTCGTCTGGCTGGTCCGGGTCTCCCATCCAGATAAAGACGAACGGGCCGACCTCGCGCAACGGATACTTGTGCAAGCGCCGATTGGATGCCTGCTGCTGGCACGGGATTTTGGCAATCGTGCCATCCGGCGCATAGCGGATGCCGTGATAACGGCAGACCAGATTTTCGCCTTCGACGAAGCCCTTGGACAAGGGAAACGAACGGTGCAAACAACGATTCTGGAACGCCGTTAGCTCACCGGATTCTGTGCGGTAGAAAACAATTGAACGCTCGAGTAACGTCTTGGCCTGCGGATCCTCCCCAAAATCACTGACCAGCCCCGCCACATACCAATGCTCATACACCAACGGTAAGCGGATGTAATCTTTGACACTCTTTATGCTGCTCGAGAAGTCCTTTTGTGCAGGACCGCTTTGCTCATAGGATTTGTTTCTGGCAAGGCTCATGCCGCGCTAATTGACCCCCCGGTATAATTGGGCGCGTGCCCGATATTGCTGAACTATTTTTTGAACTAAAACAAAATATAGGTAATAATTGCATGTCGGTCAACATATTTCTATGTTCTAAATTGGACTCAATGGAATGACAACAGAATCCAATACCTCTGCCCCTAAAGCGGCAGACCTTGCTTACCTGCGTTTTGAGGCGCCGGATCTCGGCCTTATGGAATCCTTCCTTTCGGACTTCGGATTGCACGTCTCGAAGGGCGAGTCGGCGTCCGGCAAGCCTGCGCTCTACAGTCGCGGCACCGACGGCGATCCCTTCCTGCACGAAGTGGTCGAAGCGGAACAGCCCCGCTTCGTCGGCATGGGTTTCATTATGAGCAGTGCCGCCGACCTCGACGTCCTGGCTGGAATGGATGGTACGACCGGTATCGAAACGGCGAACACACCGGGCGGCGGCCAGCGCGTACGATTCGTTGACCCGCAAGGATTTGAAGTGGACGCCGTATTCGGCTGGGACGAGGTTGAGAAGTGGTCACCGCCGCAACGCGTGCCCGTTAACTCCGGTGAAAATCGCGCGCGTCAGGGCGTGCCGGTTCGACTCAAGCCTGGACCCTCGCACGTCAAGCGTCTCGGACACATCGTTGTTTTCGTCAACGACTTTGTAACCAGCGAAGCCTGGTATAAAGAGAGGTTTGGATTTCGAACTACCGACGAAATCTGGATGGAACAAGAAACGAATATCATCGGCGCTTTCCTGCGCTGCGACCGCGGCGACGTCCCGACCGACCATCACTCCCTGTTCCTGATCGGCAACCCGGAAAAGGGTGGCGAACTACAACACGCCGCATTCGAAGTGAACGACTGGGACGATGTACTGCTGGGCCACGACTACCTGACGAACAAGAATTACAAGCCACAATGGGGTATTGGCAAGCACATCCTCGGCAGCCAGGTATTCGACTACTGGCACGATCCGTACGGTCACATACTGGAGCACTTTTCTGACGGCGACCTGTTCGATGCCAGCAAGCCGAAGGAGTTACACTCAATAGACACGCTGCGAGGCGTTCAGTGGGGGCCGACATTCCCCGATGCTTAAGACACCCGTATTGATCGCCGGCGGCGGCCCTGTAGGCCTCGTTCTCGCACACGAACTCAACTTTCACGGCATTGACGCGATCCTCGTGGAACGAAACCCGACCACGACACGACATCCGAAGATGGACATCACCAACGGCCGCAGCATGGAGATCTTTCGGCGACTTGGTCTTGTCGACTCGCTGCGCGCTGTTGCGGTGCCCGAAGATCACCCGGTATCCGTGATCTGGTGCGACAACCTGGCCGGGCGCGAACTTGCTCGCTTCGACTACCCAAGCGTCAACAACATGCGGGACATTCTCGCGAGCGACAATGACGGTACGATGGCGCTGGAACCCGGCATGCGAGTCTCGCAAGTCTTGCTCGAACCGGTACTGAAGGAACGCCTCGAACAGGACAGCAAGCACGTGCAACTCATGTTCGGGTGGGGCCTCGAGTCGCTGGTTCAGGACTCCGATGGAGTCACTGCGACGATTCGCTCGACTGAGAGCGGCGAAGAACAACAAATTCGTGCCGACTACCTTGCCGGCTGCGATGGCGCAGGCAGCGTCGCCCGTAAAGCGCTTGGCATACCCGTAAATACAATCACACCACTTGATTTCGTCGCGAATGATGACCGGTCAGACTATCGCGACCAGTATCGCGGCGAACCGCCGGAGGATGCGCCGGCGCCAATGCCGATGTTCATGATTCACTGGGAATCAAAAGACCTCGAAGTCTTCGAACGCTATGGCATCGCGTGGCATCTGCAGTCGCCGCTGCGTTGGTCAATCATTTCGCAGAACGACAAGGATACCTGGACGATTCATGTACCGGTGCCGCTGTATCCCGAAGTCGAGGAAATGGATCCAAAAGAATTCCTATGGAAACTGCTCGGATGCGAATTCGACTGCAATATCCTGGTCGCGAATCGCTGGTACCCACGCCTTGGCCTGGCCGACAGCTACGGCTGCGGCCGTGTGTGGCTGGCAGGGGACTCGACGCATCAGGTCATACCGACTGGTGGCTATGGCATGAACACCGGTGTCGGTGACGCGATGGCACTGGGTTGGGTACTCGCGGCCGTCGTCAAAGGCTGGGGCGGCGAAAAGCTGCTTGAAGCCTACGAGATTGAGCGACGTCACGTTGGTGCACGCAATCGCCTGGCCTCCGCCCGCCATTCGGCGACGCGTTACAGAATATATGAACACACGCCCGACGCGTACAAAGGTAAGGGACCAGAAGCGGACACGGCAAAAGACGAGATTGGCGCCTTCATTCAGGAAACCGGCAATCTCGAGAACGATGCCTGGGGTATTGAGTGGGGTTACCGCTACGATGACTCGCCCGTCATCTGTCACGATGACGGCGAAGCGCCCGCCTACGAGTGGGAGTTTTACGAGCCAACCTCGTGGCCCGGAGGGCGACCACCGAATATCTTTCTGGATGACGGGCGACCGCTGTTCGACCTGTTCGGGCGCGACTTCACGTTACTCAAGCTGGGCGACGCCGAGTCCGACACGTTGATGGATGCGGCCAATGCCGCCGGCGTACCGATCCAGGAGCTGGACGTGGACAACGCCAAAGTTCGCGAGTTGTACGATCGAGAACTGGTCCTGATCCGGTCAGACCAACATGTCGCATGGCGCGGCAATGCAGCACCGTCGGCCGCTGAGGCCAGGGAAATTATCGACCGCGTGCGCGGCGTCTAACGTATCAACCGAATAGAGCCTCACGCCAGCTGCGGCGTCCAAGAATGGTCGCAAGAAACTTGAGCTTGAATCCGGGAGTGTCCATTTCCGGTACGTGCGGCGACGGCGAGTAACCAAACGGCCAGTTGACAACGGCGAATAAAAACGACGGACGTTTGAATGCGCGCTCGACATACTCTGCTACGCGAGAACGACCCGATTCGGCAGTCAGGTTGTCGCCAAGCCCCAGCCAGTACAAGCGGTAAAGGCTGACTGTCCACATGACGTCCGCCAGCGTGAAGTCGTCGCCGAAAACCCAGTTGCCGGAGTGTGTCGCAAGCTGAGCTTCAAGATCATTGGCGTGTGCCGCCATCGCAGCATAGGCGCCACGCATGCTGTCCTTGTCATGAACAAATGTTTCGCTGCCCGACTCCTTGGAGATCTTGGCTTCGTAGGCCGCGACCAACGGGTCGTCCGAATCAAGCTCGTCCAGCATGGCATTGAGCGCACGAATCTTCCGTTGTTGTACCCCTTCAATGTTTCCGGCCAGACCAGAGGGGCGTATGTCGCCATCCGGATGCGCGCCATATAGAATCGCAACATGCGGAGCGCGATCCACTATCGCATCCTGCTTCGCAATAGCGTCATGCATACCGTCAGGAATCAACCGGGTCCCGGAGTCAACTTCTGATTCCAGGTATTCGCATATGCGGCCCGAATCGACAATGACGCACTCCTTGTCGTGGTCTACCAGAGTAGGCACAACGCAAGGATCCAGACCCTGCTGGCTGACCGATGACTCTCCGGAATAACCGGTCGCAAATTTCTCACTGTCGTTGCCAAGCAGCCGCATTCGAACATACGTTGGACGATAGTTTTCCGGGATCGCCTTGCCATCCGGCATGATGTTCATGTCATGAGAACGATAGGTGATCTTCTTTTCGGCCATCACCGTTCGGACCTTGTGCGAGCACAGCGACGGCCCGGAATGGTACAGCTCGAAGCGAATATCATCGTTCGGTGAGCCGCCGACTACCCGATTCCGGCTATTGTTGCCGAGCTGGTGATTCGCGGCGGAAACGATGGACTCGAAATCTGATGACGTCATGCTCGGCTCACTGTTTTATGTTGCTACGCATATTTTGATAGTTTATATTTTGCCTACCATCAAATAATAAGTAAATGCCTGTGACTGCTCAAACTTCTTCAGCTCGACCAATCGGCGCGATGATAGGTATTAACTTACTGATTTTATTTATTTTTCTGGCCTCTGGCTTCGCCGTTGCTCAGGACATTGACGAATCTGCGCCAGTTAA
>JBCAZN010000254.1:0-4600 GCA_038533035.1 Pseudomonadota bacterium | reverse complement strand
ACAACCAGTTGCGCACCGTTCCGGGAAGCTGTCGCGGTTATCAACGCGGCATCGCGATGGCAATGAATAAGGCCATGGACGAGGTCACATTCTCCGGACGATTTCCCAGCGGTTGCAGGCGTTATGCAATGGATCGGACCGCGCTATCGCACAACGAATTTGTCTACGGACTGTTCGATGCGATGTGGGGCGGTAGCGGCGGTACGCTCGACGGTAGCTGGCGTGCGGGTGTCGTCGCAGAAGACGAGGAGCCGTTGCTAACGTTTTACTCCCTGCCATTGCACGACATGATTTCGCGGGTTAACAAACACAGCAACAACGTGATGGCTCGGCAGCTGGTGTACACACTCGCGGCCGAAAAGCGTGGCGCACCCGGAACCGAAGCCACCGGAATCGAAGTCATGCACGACTGGCTGACCGAAAACGGGCTGGCATCGTGCTGCACGGCGATAGCCAATGGCGCGGGCCTGTCACGCAATGCGCGTATCGCCGCAAAAGACATGAGCGCCTTTCTGCAGTTTGCCTGGCGCCAGCCTTACATGCCTGAATACCTGTCGTCGCTGTCGCTGGCCGGGCTCGACGGCACGCTGCGGCGGCGCTTCGACTTCAACGGCCTGACCGGGCAGGCGCACATGAAAACCGGGTCTCTCGACCACGTGTCAGCCATCGCGGGATACCTGCAGGCCCGCAGCGGCCGCCGCTATGTTGTTGTTTCCCTTATAAATCATGAAGACGTGCACCGCGGTCCCGGTGACGAGGCTCACGAGGCCCTGCTGCGCTGGATTTACGAGCAATAGGTCGGTGATTGGCGCATTTGCTGTAGTACACTCGCGCTGGATTAAGGGAGATCGACAATGCGCTTGATTCTTGGGCTTCTCGTGCTGCTGCCGCTCACCGCGGTCGCGGAGACAGCTTACGTGACCGACAATCTTCGTCTCGGACTTTACGAGGCCGAAGACACGAGTGGTCGGCCGTTTCGCACAATGGAAAGCGGCCAGGCGATGGAAATCCTGTTGCGCGCGACGAATACCGCCAATGTGCAACTGCCTGACGGCACGACCGGCTGGGTTAAAACCGCGTACCTCGTTACCGACAAGCCGGCAAAGTTGATCGTTGCAGAGACAATGGCTGAACGTGATGCGCTGTCTGCAGAGCTTGAGGAAACGCGCGCAGCTTTTGCCGAACCGGCGGCCACGATCGACGCCCTCGAACGCGATGCGGTCGCGCTCAACCAGCAGATCGAGACCGCGGATGCACGCATTGCTGAACTCGAATCCGAGGTCGAGTCGGTTGCAGCGCTCAAGCAGCGCTACAAGGGCAGCCTGCCGGTTAGCTGGGTCGGCGGTGCCATCATTGTCTGCCTGGTTGCGGGATTCCTGCTCGGCCTGTGGTGGACTGACCGGCGCAGCCGGGCGCGTCACGGCGGGATTCGCGTCTACTGATATGTCGCGTTGTTATAACGCGATAACCAACGAACCGTTCACGATCTGACCGGCCACGCTTAATGTAACTCCGGACTGCCGCGCATGCGCGGCATTTTCTGCACCAGGAGTTACCCGATGAGCAGTCTGCCTGTCAGTGCACCGCCACTGAGTGTTGAGCAAACGACGACGCTGCACAGCGTAGTCGACGAATTGTCGCCGCCGCAGCTGCAGTGGGTGTCGGGGTACGTGGCCGGACTTGCCGCGGCAAATCATTCGGTAACGGCAGACTCTGCGCCACCTCTGCCCACCGCGTTACCGGAGCAGAAGCTCACCATCCTGTTCGGCTCGCAGACCGGCAATGGTGAAGCCCTGGCCGAGCGGCTGGCGGCTGACGTGAAGGCGGCCGGCTTCGCGGTGAACCTGCAGAATCTCGCCGACTACAAACCGGCGTCGCTGAAGCGCGAGAAATTCGTGGCGTTCGTCGTCAGCACCCACGGCGAGGGCGATCCGCCCGACGATGCCGAGTTGTTTCGCGAATTCCTGCTCGCCGACAAGGCGCCGAAACTCGACGGCCTGAATTTTTCAGTGCTGGCACTCGGTGACAGCAGCTACGTCAATTTTTGCGAGACGGGTCGGGAGTTTGACCGCCGTCTTGCAGAGCTCGGTGCAACGCGCTTTCACGATCTCGTCGAATGCGATCTCGATTACGACGAACCGGCGGCCGGCTGGAGTGCCGGCGTAACGTCTGCGCTGCCGGAACTGCTCGAGCAGGGCCCGCCGGCTGCGGCGCCAAGACTGCGCGCTGTCGAATCGGCACTGTCATCGGCATACGATCGCAACAATCCGTTTGCGGCCGAAGTGCTCGTTAACCAGAAAATTACGGGTGGCAGCTCCAGCAAGGACGTGCGGCACGTGGAACTGTCTCTCGAAGGCTCCGGGCTTAAGTATGAGCCCGGCGATGCACTGGCTGTGGTTGTCAACAACCCGCCACAGCTCGTTGCTGAAGTCCTCGAGGTGCTTGGCATAGCGGAACCGGTCACGGTGACGCTCGATGGTCAGGAGGTCGACCTGCGGTCTGCGTTGACGAGCGAGCTTGAAATCACCGCAGTCAATCTGGGCTTTCTGCGCGGCTGGTCCGAGCTTGCCGACGACGCTGTACTGCGCGAGCTGCTGGCGCCTGAGTCAAAAACAGCGTTGAGTGAATTTGTCGACAACCACCAGGTAATCGACGTATTGCGCCGCCACCCGGCTGCCATTGAGCCGCAGGCATTTGTTGAATTGCTGCGCAAGCTGGCGCCGCGCTCCTATTCGATCGCATCGAGCCTGGCCGCGAATCCTGATGAAGTACACCTGACGGTTGCCGCGGTGCGCTACGAAGCGCATGGCACTGAACATTGGGGCGCGGGTTCGACGTACCTGGCAGACCGCCTTGCCGAGGGCGACTCGGCCAAGGTCTTCGTGGAACGCAACTCGCGTTTCCGGCTGCCGGCGCCGACTGTGCCCGTCATAATGATTGGTCCGGGCACCGGCGTTGCGCCGTTCCGCGCGTTTGTCGAGGAACGGGTGGCAACGGATGCACCCGGCGATAACTGGCTGTTATTCGGCGATCGCAATTTCGACAGCGACTTTCTCTACCAGCTCGAATGGCAGCGCCATCTCAAGCAGGGTCATCTCGCGCGCCTCGACGTCGCGTTCTCCCGTGATCAGAACCGCAAGGTTTATGTCCAGGACCGGATTCGGGAGAACGCGGCGGAATTTGGGCGCTGGCTCGATGCCGGCGCGGCCATTTACGTCTGCGGCGACGCAAAGCGCATGGCCGGCGATGTGCATGACGCCATCGTCGACGTCATTGCACAGCACAACAATATCGATCGTGATGCAGCGGAGCAGCGGCTTAAGGAACTCCGCCAGGCAGGGCGCTACCAGCGGGACGTGTACTGATGGCAGACCTGACCGAAGTCGAACACATCAAGGCCGAGAGCCGGCATCTGCGCGGCACGATCGCGGACGGGCTTGTCGACCCGGTCACGGGCTCGATTGCCGACGCCGACACGCAGCTGACCAAGTTTCACGGCATCTACCAGCAAGACGATCGCGACATTCGCAGTGAGCGCAAACGCCAAAAGCTCGAGCCGGCATGGAGTTTCATGATTCGCGCTCGAATACCCGGTGGGTTGCTGACGACGAGCCAATGGCTTGGTGTCGATCGCATTGCGAGTGACTTCGCGAACAATTCAATTCGCCTGACCACTCGCCAGGCGATTCAGTACCACGGCGTCGTCAAGCGCAACCTGAAACGCACAATAGCCGAGATTAACCAGGCGACGCTCGACACGATTGCCGCCTGCGGCGACGTCAACAGGAACGTGATGTCACCGCCATTGCCGTCATTCTCCGGGTTGCACCGCAAGGTCCAGAGCCACGCCGAAGCACTGTCCGAGCACCTGATGCCGACGAGTCGTGCGTATCACGAGATCTGGCTCGATGGCGAAAAGATCGAGTCGTCCAAAGCCGAGGTCGAACCGATTTACGGCGACACCTACCTGCCACGAAAATTCAAGGCAGCGTTTGTCATACCACCGCAGAACGACACCGATGTCTTCGCACAGGACCTGGGCTTTATCGCGATTGTGCAGGACGGCGCACTGGCGGGCTACAACGTGACGGTTGGTGGCGGCATGGGCATGACGCACGGCGAAACCGCGACCTACCCGCGGCTCGGCGATGTTCTCGGCTTTATTCAGCCGAGCGATTTACTGGCGGTGGCCGAAGCCGTAGTAACAACGCAGCGCGACTACGGCGACCGAACCAACCGCAAGCATGCCCGGCTCAAGTACACTATCGATGATCGCGGCGTTGACTGGTTTCGCGGTGAGGTCGAGCAACGCTCCGGTGTCAGTTTTGCCGACCCAGCACCGTACGCTTTCGTTGGCAACGGCGACGTCTACGGCTGGAATCGCGATGACACGGGTGCCTGGCACTACAGCCTGTTCGTGCAGAACGGCCGGGTTGCTGATTTCGGTGAACGTCGCCTCAAGAGCGGCTTGCGCGCAATCGCGAAATTGCACAACAGCGAATTTCGGCTGACGCCGAACCAGAACCTGATCATCAGCAAGGTCGCGGACTCTGACAAACCGCGTATCGATGCATTGCTTCAGGAATACGGTATCGAGAAC
>JBCAZN010000253.1:0-4601 GCA_038533035.1 Pseudomonadota bacterium | reverse complement strand
ATCGCGATCACTTCGGCCGCATCTTTTACAACCAGGCCAACCTGTCAGCAGCAGGCATCCCGCAGGTGTTTCTTTACGGTCAACGGGTAGTAAGTCCCGCCTTTAACAGTGGCATCGTTTGCAACGACGACGCACTCGATGCCGTGAATGCGTCCGATCCCGGTAACGATGCCAGCGCTGGGCACGTCGTCGCTGTAAACCTGCCAGGCCGCCTGTCGGCCAATCTCGAGAAAGGGCGACCCCTCATCCAGCAACCGCGTAATGCGCTCGCGCGCCAGCAATTTGCCGCGCTTCTCATGGCGTTCGCGTGACCGCTCGGGCCCGCCCTTGAGGATGTAGTCGTCTACCTCGCCGAGCTCATCCGCAAGCCGGGTGTGCGTTGCGGTGTTTTTCTGGAAATCCTCGGAGTCGCGATCAATTTTTGTTTTGATTACTGGCATCTTGTTCCCGTCACTCTAACGGGTCGCGTTGTAGAGCTCACGACCGATCAGCATGCGTCGAATTTCGCTGGTTCCCGCGCCGATTTCATACAACTTGGCATCACGCCATAAACGACCGGCCGGGTACTCGTTGATATAACCATTGCCGCCGAGTGCCTGGATCGCCTCGCCCGCCATCCAGGTCGCTTTCTCGGCCGCCACGAGAATACATCCTGCCGCATCAAAGCGGGTAGTCCGGCCTTCGTCACAACCGCGTGCAACGGCGTAGACGTACGCACGCGCGCTGTTCATCGCCGTGTACATGTCGGCGACCTTGCCCTGCATCAGCTGAAACTCACCGATTGGCGTATCAAACTGCTTACGATCGTGAATATAGGGCATGACCACATCCATACACGCGGCCATGATGCCGAGCGAGCCGCCTGCCAGAACGACACGTTCATAGTCGAGGCCACTCATCAGGATGGCCGCGCCCTTGCCTTCTTCGGCCAAACGGTTCGTGACCGGCACTCGACAATCCTGCATCGCGACTTCGCTGGTGTCGGATCCACGCATGCCGAGCTTGTCGAGTTTTTGCGCCGTCGAAAAGCCGGGCGTGCCTTTTTCGATCAGGAAGGCACTGACGCCCTTGTTGCCCGCACCCGGGTCCGTTACTGCATACACGATCATCAGGTCAGCTTCCGGGCCATTCGTGATCCACATCTTGGTGCCGTTCAGGACGTAATCATCGCCGTCGCGGGTCGCCGTCGTGCGCATGCCCATGACGTCGGAACCCGCGCCGGGCTCACTCATTGCCAGCGCACCGACCCATTCACCGCTGCAGAGTCGCGGCAAATACGACTGCTTCTGCTCTTCGCTGCCCCAGCGCCGTAGCTGATTAACACACAGATTCGAATGCGCGCCGTAGGACAACCCGACGGACGCTGATGCGCGACTGACCTCTTCCATCGCAATGACGTGCTCGAGGTAACCGAGCCCGCTGCCGCCGTATTCTTCTTCGACCGTGATTCCGAGCAAGCCGAGCTCACCCAGTTGCGGCCACAGGTCGCGCGGGAATTCATTATTTTCGTCTATCAGAGCAGCGCGCGGTGCAATGCGGTCAGCGGCAAATGTCTGGACCGTATCACGCAGCAGATCACACTCTTCGCCGAGACCGAAATCAAACTCAAACATCGGCGGGAATCCTTTTCGAAACAGCAGGATTGCATTGTCCGGCCGCGCCATGCGCCGTCTACATACCGGCGCAACGGTACCCTAGGAATGGTAGACGCATGGTAGAGGCATGGCAGGCCGCATTTACGCCTCACACGTACCACACACCGTTGGTGAACTGGCAATCGATGCTATCGAGTAGCAGGTGAATCACGAGGCCGGCGCCCACCCAGCGGGTCTTGGGGAACCCGGTCAAAGCGGCGTAGAGCATCCCCAGCGCCGGGTGATGCAACGGATGGAAACCAATACTGCAACGGCCGGCATCGTAGATCGGCGTCGCCAGCAGGTGATCCACGTCGATCAGCATCCCGGCCAACATCAACAAGAACGGCTTCTGCCATTGCTTTCTGAAAATCGCGACCGCGACGGCGGCCGGGACGAGAACGTGCAGCGCAAGGTGCAGAATGGTGAATTCCTCAGAGGTTCCTCAGGACAGCGACAGCTGGTCGATAAAGCTCGAGAACAGTTCGTACTGCGATGTGATCCCCAGCTTTGCGAACAGGTTGCGCTTGTGCACCATGACCGTGCCCGGCGCGATGCCCAGTTCCCGCGCGATCGACTTCGAAGAATGGCCCCGCAGCAACAGCTGCGTAATTTCGCGCTCGCGCTGCGTCAATTCCTTTTCGCCGAAGGTTTCGAAACAATCGGTGAGCCGCTGGTGCATGCTGCGATCGCGTTCATCCGGCGCATGCTCGCGCTCATCCCAGGCACGTTGCATCGCCGCGCGAATTAGCGGTTCAATATTACGCAACCGGCTCAGCTCAATGCGGGTGAAGCGACGCTCGGTCCTGCCAACTACGATCACGAGCGTGGTTGTCGTCGACACGTCAAGCAGAAAATCCATTTCGTCTACGAGGTGTGTGCGTTCGACGTACTGGCGGTAGTACTCGCTCGAACGAAACCGGTCCGGCTGCGTATCGCGAAAGCGACACATGGTCGGCTTGTCGTGCGAGATCGCCATCTGGTACAGCGGGTCGAGCAAATAAGGTCCGGCCAGGTATCGGTCCAGGAAGTGACGCCGGCGCGCCGGTGCCAGCGAATGTGCCAGTACCTCGGGTGAATGATCCTTGTGAAAGGCCAGCAGGCTGGTGCCGTTGTTGGAAACCGTTGCGCAGATCAACGCGACCAGCTGTTCCGCGATCGAGCGGCTGTCGTTCGCCGCCACGAGTGCCGCGACCTTGGCATGCCATTCAGTTGTTTCGAATACGCTTTGCAATGTGTGCCTCAGGGCTGGTAAAGCGCCGCTCTCGCCCCCGAAGGATCCTCGATCACACAGAAGCGGCCGCCCGCAAGTCCACGTGGTTCGACAACGACTTTGCCACCGTTGTCGGCGCACGCCTTGGCACTGGCTTCGACGTCGTCGACAGTTATATAAATCAACCAGCTGCCCTTCAGTTCAGCGTTGCTTCCGCGCGCATGACAGACACCGGCGATCGGCGACCCATCCGCTGCCATCAGCGTGTAATCGTCGTAGTCACCCATGCTCGTGTCCTGCACTTCACAGCCGATGACAGCCTGGTAAAAATCCTTGACGCCGGTTGCGTCGTCGACCGTCATATCGATCCAGCCAATCTTGCCCTTGTCAGACATACCGCTCTCCTAAAACGACGTAAGGAAGGATGCGGCATTGCCGCCAATTGCGCCGCGCCCCGCCTGCGCGGTGCGCAGGTATTCGACACCCTGCGGATAGTTATCATCCGGTGCCTCGTGAATACGGCTGACGCGATTCGCATGATACAGCTTGAGCTGCGACCCGAACGGGATCACGTAACTTGGGTCATCGCCGGTCATTTCATGGTGCAAGTCGGGCAGCCGGTAAAACGGGACGTTCATATCCGCATGATGCGCGTTGTGATAACCGAAATTCAGCACCAGCCAATTGAGCTTTGGGTAGCGCAACGTCAACGTATTGCTGAACGTGTGTTCCTGCTCCCATTCCTTATCGCCCTTGTGCGGCGGCCGCACGGTGGGCTCGTACAGTGTCAGGTGATAACCGTAGTCGTGCTGCACGCTGTCCATGAACCGCAATACGTGAATCATGAGCAAGTAGGCCACGACGTAAAGCCCGGCAACCTTCGGGAACAGGATCAACAGCGCAACGAACAGCCCGCCACGAACAAGGATCACCGTGACGTTGCGTAGTCGCTGGTTGCGGCGCTCCGGTATGACAAATGACGTGAGTACCATGACGCCATGCATGACGAGGAAATCGTGCGCCGGAATGTAAAACCACTCGAGGACTTTGACGACGCGCGTCAGGACCGGGTGCCGGTCGAAAAATGCTTCATAGTCGAAGCAAACCACGTCGTCATTGTCGACGTGGTGCCTGAAATGTTTGTATCGCATGTCCTCGTAGGTGCCGTACGCCGCCCCGCACAGCCAGCTCAGATACTCACCGAGCTTGGCGTTGTCCTTGTGGCGATGAAATACCAGGTTATGACCACATTCGTGGATGAGATAGGCCGCAATCACCATTGCGTGCGCAAGCAACAGCGTTGCTGCCGCATTGACGCCCCAATGCGTCGCAAACAGGCCGGAGAAACCCAGCACGTAGCCCAGCGTCGCATACAACACCGCCGCCCCGTAGTACCAGCGCCCTTCAGATTCCTTCAATTGAAAGGTCTTAGCCCCCATTGCCAACCTCATATTTATTCCGTCTAGTTGTACACATCCGGAATCCCTATTGCTAGCATAAGCGCCACCCGAAACCGCCCCCCCCGGAGACACCCCGCATGAAGCTTGTTACCGCTATCGTCAAACCGTTTCGCCTGGACGATGTCCGCAATGCACTTAGTGAGGTCGGCATCCAGGGCATGACGGTCAGCGAGGTGAAAGGATTCGGTCGCCAGCGCGGTCATACCGAATTGTATCGAGGTGCCGAGTATGTTGTTGATTTTCTTCCGAAAGCGAAGATCGAGGTCGCGGTATCCGACGACATCGTGGAGCGCG
>JBCAZN010000252.1:0-4602 GCA_038533035.1 Pseudomonadota bacterium | reverse complement strand
TAATTTTTCTGTTTTTCGTCGTCATGCATAGGCGTCGAAACCAGTTGCGAAAGACTTAGAGTAATCTAGACGATGAACGGCTGCTTCGGGGTCAGTAGCGGCCATTCTACATCAGGAATCTTGGGCGTCTGTTTACGGTCAAGAGTGGACGGTCATTCTTCCGCGGAAGAACGCTATTCGTGAAAGTTAAAGTAGATTCGAGGATGTTTCCGCGGCAACGTCCGGTCTTGAAAAAAGCAGCCGCCCAATACGGGTGGCAAGTTTCAGGAAAACTCCTGGGATCCCGAGCGGCAACTATTGGCCGGTACTTGCCGCCTCACAAAGAATTGATTCGCGTTGTCCTTTGCCCGCCTTCAATCAGTTGACGGTCGGCCCCTAAGCGAAAATAGCTCGTTGAGACACCGCATAATCTGACACTGTCTGTCAGATCAGGTTTGAGCTGTTTCAGCTAGGCGCCGGAAAAGTCCACGTCAGAAAAGACCAGCGACGGTGACAGAGTCGACGAGTACGGGTACACGTCGTTGCCGGTCGCGTCGAGCCGGCTGAAGAGATCGCGCAGGTTGCCCGTGACGTTCATCTCGCCGACCGGTCGGCCGATTTCACCGTTTTCGATCATGTGCCCGCGCAGACCGAGCGAGAAGTCGCCCGTCGTGTTATCGGCGTTGCCGCCGAGCCACGATGTCACATAAACACCCTCACCGACCGATTGCAGCAATTCGCCAAGGTCCTGGTCGCCTGTTCCAACAACGCGGTTCGATGACGAGCCTGTCGTCGGCGCGAGGCCGGCTTTGCGGCCGTAGTAGGTGTCGACGTAAAGATTCCTGACGATGCCGTTCTCGACGATCGGCAATACCTTGGCCGAGATTCCCTCATTGTCGAAATGGCGTGAATTCAGGCCGCGCTTGATGAGCGGGTTATCGACGATCGTCAGCTTGTCGCTGAATGCCTGTTCGCCAACCAGGTCGGCCCAATACGACTGTCCTTGCTGCACGCGGCGCGCATTGGCCGGTCCGAGCAAACGACCGATCAGCGATGCCGCGGCACGCGAATCCACGACCATCGTGGTCTTGAGAGTCGGGCCTTTCTCGGAGTCGAGTCGGGCCAGCGCACGCTGCAGTCCGATGTCCGCCACTTCTGCGGCCGGCGGCAGTGATTCGACGTGCATGCCACCCGCAAAGAAGCCGTCGGACGCACGCTTGTCACCCTGATCGCGCAACGTGATGTTCGAACCGTACCAGCAGTACGTGGATTCCCGCGTTCCCGAAAAACCATTGCTACTAACTGCAGCCGTCTTGCTGCTGCCATCGTAAATACCCGCGGTCGCAGAGATCACACGCTCATGATCCGTTGCAATACCGTCGATTTCCTCGCACCACGCGAGCCGTTGCTCACGATCCAGTTTGGCGACGTTGCCGTCAACGAGATCGAGGTCGTCGGTTGGCTGGTTTGCGAACAGATCCGGCGACGTAATCTTTCGATAATCATCGGGTTCGAGTGCGCGTGTTATCGCAACCGACTCCTTAATGAACCCTTTCATGCGATCCGTATCAAAATCGGTCGTCGAGTGACTCGAGTATCGACCGTCGGCGTACACCTGGATGCTAAGACGTTGTGATGTCGTATCCTTCACCTTCTCCAGCGCGCCGTCCCGGTACTCGAATTCAACGTCACGGTTCTGGCTAACCGACGCGACCGCATCACTGGCGCCCGCGGCTTTTGCAGCGGCGACCGCATGTTCCGCCCTATTCAGAAGCTCAGCCGGCATTTTCGCCTCCCACGGTCATGTTGGAGACCAGCACGGTCGGAATGCCCTGCGACACCGGCACGCTCTGCCCGTTCTTGCCGCAGGTCCAGCCGCCCGTATCGAGGCGTGCGTCGTTCGCAACCATTGTTATGCGTTTCAGCGACTCCGGTCCGTTGCCGATAATGTTCACGTCCTTGATCGGTGCCGTGACCTTGCCCTTCTCGACGAGCCAGCCGTTCTTCACGTAGAACGTGTAGTCACCGGCGCCAATCTGCACCTGGCCGTTCGTGTAGGTCTCGCAAATGATGCCGTGATCCACGGCTTCAATGATTTCCTGCTTGGTGTGCGGCCCGTCCTCCATGAATGTGCAACTCATGCGCGGCATTGGCGAGTACTGATACGACTCACGACGACCCGAACCCGTGGGCTGCAGGCCGTATTGCTTCGCGCTGATCTGGTCATGCAGGTAGGACTTCAGGATGCCGTTCTCGACCATGACCGTCCGACCGGCGCGGTTGCCTTCGTCGTCATAGTTGAGCGCGCCGCGCTCGCGCGGGATATCGGCCTGGTCGACCACCGTTACGAACGGCTCTGCGACCTTCTTGCCGATCATGTCGGAATAGATGCTTGTACCCTTGCGGTTGAAGTCAGCTTCCATGCCGTGGCCGATGGCCTCGTGCAGCAGGATGCCACTAGCGCCCGATGCCAGGATAACCGGCATCTCGCCGGCCGGCGGACGCGTTGCTTCAAACTGGATCATTGCACGATCGACGGCTTCGTCGATCATGACGCCAAGCCGCTCCTCGGTGTACCAGGAGAATTCTTCGCGCGCGGCGATGTTCGAGTAGCCGGTCTGCGTTGTGCCGTTTTTCTTTGCCGTAACGACAACCGTGATACGCGTCATCGGGCGACTGTCCGTGACGAGTTTGCCATCCAGCGTTGCGATCATGACGCGCTCGTCGCTGTCGGCCCAGTAGACCGCCACCTTTTCGATGGCCGGATCTTTTGCTTTCGCGGTTTTCTCGACGAATTTCATCACCGGCAATTTTTTCTCGATGCCGACGTCGGACCACGGCACAGCCGTTGTATACAAATCCCCCATCGCTGCAGGATTGAATGACTGTGGTGCAACGACCTGCGATCCGTTTGCGATTGCTGACGACGTGCGTGCCGCCGCCAGCATCGACGGTAGCGTCAGGTCCTCGGTAAACGCATAGCCGGTCTGCTCGCCGACGACGACGCGCAGGCCGACGCCCTGTTCGATCCCGGAATTGGCATTGCTGACAATGCCGTCCTCGAGCGTTAATCGATTGCTGCGCGTGTGCTGGAAGTAAAGGTCGGCCGCATCGGCGCCGCGAGATGTCATTTCCGACATGACGCGGCTGACGGTGCCCTGGTCAACGCCGAACCAGTCCATGAACGGGTTCTCGGGCGCTTTCTGCGAAACGGCCGTTGCTGACTGAATACCGCAGGCCGTCAGGAAGCCCGGCATTGTTACGATCGCGCTGCCAGCAGCGACCGTTCCCAAAAAATCCCTGCGTTTGATAGACATGAAATCCCCCATGTTTGACCCCTATTAGATGCGGCAGGGGCTTAAATAGTTGCTACCAATCCGTTTTCAGCGCTCAGGGGCGGCGAGATGCCTCATCGACGGCGTGGGCGCTTCCAGAATTGCAGCATCAGAAAGCCAAAAAGCATACCACCGACATGCGCAAAATTGGCGATGCCCGGCGCGGCGCCACTGATGCCGAGGAACAGTTCAAGCGCGCCGAATACGAACACGAAGGTAATAGCCCGCATCGGAATTGGCGGGAACAATGGCACGACCACGCGATTCGGAAACGTCAGACCGTACGCCAGCAAGATGCCAAACAGGCCGCCCGATGCGCCGACGGTCGGGTAGATGCCACCCTCGTATGCAGCGACCAGCAGCTGGATGATGCCGGCACCGGCAACACAAACCAGGTAGAAGATGATAAAGCGCTGCGGACCCCACAGGCGCTCCAGATCGCTGCCAAACATCCACAGGCCGAACATGTTGAACGCAATGTGCGTCATGTCGGCGTGCATCCAGCCATACGTCAGCAACTGCCAGACCGCGAACGGCGGCTCGTTTGATGCGATGGGCCACAGCGCGAAATGGTAGGTCGTGAAGTAGGTCGCCATCTGCTGCGATGCGAACACCAGGGCATTCGTGATCAACAACAGAAATACGGCATCCGGTACGGCGCTGTTACCTGAGCGCCGGCGGCTAAAGATGGGCTGGTTCATTCGTAGACTGTTTGTCCTTCAAAGACGGTCATTGTGACGTTGACGTCGCTGATCTCTGACGCCGGAATCTCGAACAGGTTCCTGTCGAGTACCACCAGATCAGCGCGCTTGCCGACCTCTATCGAGCCTTGCTTGTCATCCAGCCCCATTTGCCAGGCTCCGTTAATCGTATAGGCATCGATCATGGTTTCAAGGTCGAGTGCTTCCTCGGCATTGAGGACATTGCCGTCGTTGCTCCACGGGTCCTGTCGCGTGATTGCCGTTTCGATTGCAAGCAGCGGGTTCAGGTCCGTGACGAAATAGTCGCTGCCTCCAACGATGCGCCCGCCGTGTTCGTGGACGGTTTTGGCCGGGTACATCTGGCTGGCTCTTTCGCTGCCGATCAATGGCTCGGTCAATTCGACGACGTCAGGTCCCGGATACGCCCACAATAACTGAAACGTAGCGCTTACATTGAGTTCGGCGAAACGCGGCCGGTCGTCAGGATCAATCAATTGCAGATGCACAATATGGTGGCGGTTGTCGTTCATACCGTTCGCCAGGCACTCGATGCAATTGAGGCGATGCGTGAGGCAAACGGTATGAAC
>JBCAZN010000251.1:0-4606 GCA_038533035.1 Pseudomonadota bacterium | reverse complement strand
CAGCGCCCATCGCGTTGCGCTCGATACAAGGGATCTGTACGAGTCCGCCGATCGGATCACAGGTTAGTCCGAGGTTGTGTTCCATACCGATTTCAGCGGCCTCTTCGACGCAGTCGTTGGAACCACCCATGGCGGCTGCCAGGCCGCCCGCGGCCATCGAACAGGCTACGCCCACCTCGCCCTGGCACCCCATCTCCGCACCTGATATCGACGCATTGACTTTGTACAGCGTGCCGATCGCGCCTGCAGTCAACAGGAAACGATGAATCCCGTCCCTGTCCGCGTTCGGTACGAACGTAACGTAAAAGCGCAGCACGGCCGGAATAATGCCAGCAGCGCCGTTCGTCGGCGACGTGACCACTTGACCGCCCGAGGCGTTCTCCTCGTTTACAGCAATCGCGTAGGTGTTGACCCACTCCATGGCATCGAGCGGATTGACACCTTCACCGCGCGCACTCAGCGCCGTGTGGAGTTTAGCGGCTCGCCGCACGACGGACAGCTTGCCCGGCAAGACACCTGACGTTCGCATGCCGCGCTCGATGCATCGGTTCATCGCATCCCAAAGCATGTCCATGCGGCCATCGACCTCTTCTGTCGATCGCCAGGACGTCTCGTTCTGGTACACCAATTCTGCAATGGTCAGGTTTTTTTCGGCCGAAAGTTTCAGCAACGCTTCGCTGGTGGCAAATGGAAACGGCGGCTCGCCGTCCTGTGTCGCAGGTTCGGGCTCGTCATTGCGTGCGATGAAGCCACCACCGAGTGAGTAGTACTTGTCATCGGCAACAGAATCACCAGCGGCGTTGGCCGCGATGAAATGCATGCCGTTGGTATGACGCGGCAGTTCATCCTCGTAATTGAAGACAAGGTCTGCATCGGTATCGAAATCGATACGACCGACACCCGGCACCTCGATACTCTTGTCATTGCGAATCTGACCAAGGATCTCGTCAATGCGGTCGGCATCGATGGTTTCGGGCACATAGCCCGCCAGGCCCAGCAGGATCGCAGAGTCCGTTGCGTGTCCCTTGCCTGTCCACGCGAGCGATCCGTGCAACGTCACCGTGATTTTTTCGACAGAACCCGGCAGCGATTCGACGAATGCATACGCTGCTTTCATCGGCCCACCGGTATGCGAACTCGACGGGCCGACACCGATCTTGAAAATATCGAAAATACTGACGGCGGCCATGATAGCTAGTCGTCCCCGAGCGACAGCAGGCTGGCATTGCCGCCAACCGCCGATATGTTGTTGCTGACTGTGTATTCCGTCGCAAAGCGCGGCAGGTAGTGTGGACCACCCGCCTTTGGCCCTGTACCCGACAATCCTCGCCCACCAAAGGGCTGCACTCCAACCACGGCGCCGATCATGTTGCGGTTGATGTAGATGTTGCCGGCACCCGAAAGCTCGGCGAGTTTGCGGGCACGCGCATCGATGCGGCTGTGCAGGCCCATCGTCAGACCGTAGCCGGTAGCGTTTATCGCATCAATGACCTTTTTCAGATCCTTGCTCTTGTAGCGCAACACGTGCAGGACCGGCCCGAACACCTCGCGCTCGAGCACCGAAATATCGTCAATCTCAACGAGCGTCGGTGCAAAGAACGTGCCGGATTCGGTAGCGTCATTCAGTTCGCAGCGATGCAGAATGGTGGCATCTCGCTCCATACGTTTGACATGCGCGTCGAGCAATTCGCGCGCTTCATCATCGATGGCGGGCCCCACATCGGTCGTCAATCGGGCCGGGTCACCAATATCGAGCTCATCCATGTAACCCTTGAGTAATTCGATGACACGCGGTGCGATTTCTTCCTGCAGGCACAGCAACCGCAGTGCAGAACAGCGCTGACCGGCACTGTTGAATGCCGAAAAGACGCTGTCGAGTACCACCTGTTCCGGCAATGCCGAGCTGTCGACAAACATCGCATTTTGCCCGCCGGTTTCGGCAATGAATGCGGCGATCGGTCCATCACGCTCGGCTAACGTGCGATTGATAATTCGCGCCGTTTCCGTCGAGCCTGTAAATGCCACGCCGGCCATACGCGGATCGGCGACCGCACGGCCGCCAATTTGGGCGCCGTCACCCGGGAGAAAGTGCAGGACGTCTGCCGGGATACCGGCTTCGAGCAATAACTCGATGGCACGGCACGCCACGATCGGCGTTTGTTCGGCAGGCTTCGCGATCGCCGCATTACCGGCTGCGAGCGCAGCAGCGATTTGCCCCGTGAAGATGGCCAATGGAAAGTTCCAGGGTGCGATACAGACAAACGCACCACGACCGCGAAGGCCGAACGTATTGCGTTCACCGGTCGGTCCAGGCATCTCCTGCATTTCGCCAAAATGAGTACGCGCTTCTGCCGCGTAATAGCGCAGGAAATCGACCGCCTCGCGCAGCTCGCCAATGGCATCGGGCAGTGTCTTGCCTGCCTCGAGAGAACACATGGCGAGCAGTTCCGGTGTATGCGCTTCGTAGAGGTCAGCCGCCTTGTTGAGAATCTCGGCACGCCTTGCCGCCGGTGTGCGGTCCCATGCGACCTGCCCCGCGACCGCAGCATCGATCGCCGCATCGACATGCTCCTCGGTTGCCAGCGTGACCATGCCGACCACTTCACTCGTCGATGACGGGTTCAGGGAGCCAACTTGTTTGCCCTGCATGCGCTTGCCGTTGACGATCGGCGCCGCCGACCACTCTGACTCACTCGCCGCATCCATTTCACCGAGCAATTGTTTGCGAACGCCGCGGTTGGGCAAGTTGGTCCCTTTCGAGTTACGCCGCGATGCGCCGAACAGGTCCGCCGGCTGCACAATTTTAGGATGTGGCAAGTAGTCGTCAGCCCGCGTTTCCGCAATTGGATCCGACACGATGTCATCGACATCAATCGACTCATCGACAATACGATTTACGAACGAAGTATTGGCACCATTCTCCAGCAGGCGCCGAACGAGATACGGCAGCAGGTCTTCGTGACTGCCAACCGGTGCATACACGCGGCAGGGCTTGGCAAACTTCTCGGCATCGATGACTTCTGCGTAGAGCTCTTCGCCCATACCGTGCAGACGCTGGAATTCGTAGTCCGCGTTGCTACCGGCGTAGTGCATGACGCTCGCGAGTGTGTGCGCATTGTGCGTTGCGAACTGCGGGTAGATGCTCGTTTGCGCCTCGAGTGCCTGTCGTGCGCAGGCAAGATACGACACGTCCGTGTAATGCTTGCGCGTAAACACCGGGTAGCTTTCCAGCCCCAGCTCCTGCCCCAGCTTGATTTCGGTATCCCAGTACGCGCCTTTCACCAGCCGCGTCGGGATACGCCGCCGGCCGCCGCGGCCGAGCGTGTCGAGCCATGCCAGCACAGCGCCTGCGCGACGCTGGTAGGTTTGCACGGCGAGACCGAAGCCTTCCCAGTCGCCGAGCGCCGCATCGCGATAGACAGCCTCAAAGATGTCCAGCGACAGCTCGAGACGATCGGCCTCCTCGGCATCAACCGTGAGACCTATCCCTGATTCGCGGGCATGGATTGCGAGTTCCGTCACCCGTGGCACGAGTTCGCGCATGACACGTTCCTCGTGCGTGTAGTGATAGCGCGGGTGCAGCGCTGACAGTTTCACCGAAATGCTCGGTGCAGCAAATATCGTTCCCGCATTCCCCTGCGGCCCGTCACCGATGGCACCGATCGCTTGGTAGTAACTGTCAAAATAGCGCGTCGCATCCGTTGCAGTCAGCGCAGCCTCGCCGAGCATGTCGAACGAGTAGCGATAATCCTTGTTGTGCTTCTTGACCGATCGTTTCAGCGCTTCGTCAATGGTGCGGCCCATCACGAACTGATGGCCCATGATGCGCATTGCCTGTCGCATTGCCGTGCGCACAACCGGTTCGCCCGCGCGACTGGCCAGCTTTTGCATGACCTGTCCCGGGTTCGCCTTCGCATCGTCGCCGACATTCAACAACTGGCCCGTGAGCATGAGCCCCCAGGTCGATGCATTCACAAACAGCGAATCGCTCTCGCCGAGGTGTTCTTTCCAATCCGCGGAGGTGACCTTGTCGGCGATCAGCTTGTCCGCCGTATCGGCATCGGGGATACGCAGCAGCGCCTCAGCGATGCACATGAGCAGCACGCCCTCTTCCGAGGACAAGTCATATTGCTGCAGAAACGCCTCAATGCCGCCGTCTTTCGACGTGTTTTTACGAACTGAGCGTACCAGTTGCGCAGCCGTATCCTGGATCTTCTGCCGCGCAGACTCGCCCGGGTCCGCGGCATCGGTCAATGCGCTAACCAGCGACGCCTCGTCGGCGAGATACAGCTCGTTAATACTCGCGATCCGGCCATCCTGGCCGGCCGCCTGATCTTTAAAACGCATGCGGTTGCTCCGAGTGCCCGCCCCCTCTGGCGGCCTCAAATAGTGCACATTGTTAATCGCTATCAGGCGAGCGATTATAGGGGCAATTAGTTTCATTCGATATATAATTTGCGCCCTTTCGATCACTGGGGATCCGCGTGTCTCAAGCCTTTCTCGCGTCACTCGCCGAGCAGACCGATGCACTCAAGTCCGAAGGACTTTTCAAAGCCGAGCGGCTTATCGCGGACATCAATAGCTGCCTGCTGCGGGCCGGCGATAA
>JBCAZN010000250.1:0-4630 GCA_038533035.1 Pseudomonadota bacterium | reverse complement strand
CGACCTGACGCCGTTTTATCCGTTTCACGAAGATGTACTGCATTGGCATCGCACCGCAAAAGCGGCATGCGATCCATTCGGTGAAGACCTGTACCCGCAATACAAGGACTGGTGTGATCGTTACTTCTTCCTGAAGCATCGCGACGAGACGCGCGGTGTTGGTGGCCTGTTTTTCGATGACGTCAATACGCTTGGCTTCGACAAGAGTTTCGATTTTGTTCGCTCGGTCGGAGGCAGCTTCCTTGATGCCTACAAACCGATTGTCATGCAGCGCAAAGACCACCCTTTCGCCGACCGGCAACGTCAGTTTCAGTTATATCGTCGCGGGCGCTACGTCGAATTCAACCTGATCTACGATCGCGGTACGCTGTTTGGCCTGCAATCCGGCGGTCGCACCGAGTCCATCCTGATGTCGCTGCCGCCACAGGTGCGCTGGGCTTACAACTGGCAGCCGGAGTCCGGATCGCCTGAGGACCTGCTGTACAGCGACTACCTGCGACCCCGCGACTGGCTCGGAGAATCCGGCTGAAACCGGGAAAATCTGATTGATTCAGGGCGCGGGGGAATGCCTGGCGGACATTCTCTTTTGCCAATCTGAGTGGTAACGTCGAACGCTTCGAAGCGCGATGCAAATGCGGGCGCATTAGCTGTTACGAGTAACCATGTCCTGGATAAACGAGATCGAAGTCAGCGAAGCCGAGGGCAAGCTCGCTGCAACCTATGCCGCGCTGGTGGAGCAGCGCGGCAAGGTGGCCAATGTCCTGAAGGTACACAGTCTGAACCCGGACGCCCTCGGCAACCATCTCGATCTCTACATGACGATCATGTTCGGCAAGTCCGGACTCAGTCGCGCCGAACGCGAGGCTGTTGCCGTCGTTGTATCCGCTAATAATGAGTGCGCGTATTGCACCGAACACCATGCCGAAGCGTTGCGCCGGTACATTCGGGACGAGGAGACGATCACGCTGCTGATGACGGCCGATGGTCTCGAAACACT
This sequence comes from Pseudomonadota bacterium, assembly GCA_038533035.1. GTDB lineage: Bacteria > Pseudomonadota > Gammaproteobacteria > Steroidobacterales > Woeseiaceae > UBA1847. The sequence goes on along the minus strand of JBCAZN010000250.1, from coordinate 3,633 downwards.
TGAACCGCGGCTCAGCAACATCGTGCGGCATGCCGAGAAACTCACGACCGCGCCGGGCGCGATGACCGAAAGCGATCTTGGCGAGTTACGTGCCGTGGGATTATCCGACGAGGATATACTCGACCTGACCCTCGTGGTTGCCTACTTCAATTTTGTAAATCGAATTGCGATGGGGCTCGGCGTCGAGTTCAACGCCGACGAACTGACAGGTTACCGTGACGACTAAGCACTTAAGTCTTGTACTGCTGTTTCTCACGTCGGCCGCAGCACTGGCTGACGACGGCAACTCGTTCGGCGATCCCGGGCCGATTGTGCTTGGCGGCGACGAGAGTCCCGTTGAGCGTGCGGTCTTCATTGTGCAACTGAAGTCACCGTCCGCGGCCGAGTTTCATGCCACGTTGTCGCGACCGGCTGCTGCTGCCGCGAAACCCGGTGAACCGCGCACAAACCGCTTTGAGAAAAACAGCGCGGCGATGCGCAACTATGCCGCCAGGCTCGAAGGCGAACAGCGCAAGGTGATCGCGGCTGCCGGTCCAGGCGCCCGACAGATCTACAGTTACAAGTTCGGGCTCAATGGGCTCGCAATCGAGATGACCAAGGCGCAGGCGCAAAAACTGCGCGACAACCCCGGGGTCGCCAACGTCTGGCGCGATGAGATTCGGCCACTGGCAACGTCGCACAGCCCGAGTTTCCTGGACCTGTACGCACCGGATGTCGGCCTGCGCGGCGGCCAGGAACTAGACGGTGAGAATGTCGTCATTGCGGTCATCGACAGTGGCATTGCGCCGGAACACCCGGGGCTCAGCGACACGCGCGAAGCCGACCGCCCGAGTCTCTGCCAGAGCACCTGGGCGGAATCCACGATTCTGGGTCGCTGGCTGTGCCGTCGCTACAAAAAAGAACCCGATGTCCTTGCGTTCGAGCCACCCGAAAACTGGAATGGCATCTGCGAGGACGGCGAACGCTTCGAAACGACAGACTGCAACAACAAACTCATCGGCGCGCGCTGGTACATCGACGGCGCCGAGTCTGCGGGACCGATCCACGCGGGTGAAATCCGCTCGCCACGTGACGCCGATGGTCACGGTACGCACACCGCGACAACCGCGGCAGGCAATCGGGTCACCGCTTCGATTTATGGCACATCCATCGGTGAAGTTGAGGGCATGGCGCCACGGGCGCGTGTTGCCGTCTACAAGGCATGCTGGCTAAGGCCGGGCCAGACACGTGCCAGTTGCAACACAACGGACGTCCTGAATGCCATCGACGATGCCGTCGCCGACGGCGTCGACGTCATTAACTATTCGATTGGCAGCACCATGCAGGAGATTGCGGCGCCCGATGATCTCGCGCTGTTAGCTGCTACCAAGGCGGGCGTCGTGACGGTCGTTGCCGCGGGTAACGAGGGTCCGAACCTCGGAACAATTGGTTCACCGGCGGGTGGCCCCTGGGTCATCACGGTCGGTGCCTCCACGCGCACCGGTATCACCAGCTCCGAGGGCTTTGACATTACGAGCCCACCCAGCATCACTGGCCGCTATGCAATCCGTGAGTCTTCGTTTTCCCCGCCGTTGTCAGAGCAAGGGCCGATTGAAGGCGACCTTGTGCTCGCCGATGACGGCGACGAGACAACAGAGAGCGGTGCGCCGGGCGTCATCAATGACGGCTGCCAGCCCCTCATCAACGGTGACGATATCTCCGGGAATATTGCTCTGTTACAGCGTTCGCAGTGCGATTTTGTCGACAAGGTCCGGAATGCCCAGGACGCTGGTGCGATTGCTGCTCTGGTTTACAACAACGCGGGCGACCCGATTCTGATGACCGGCCCCTCGGACGGCATCGATATTCCGGCGTTCATGATCGGCCAGGCCGACGGCAACCTGGTTCTCGCCGAGCTCGACGATGGCAACACCGTGTCCGTCACACTCGACAAGGAACTCGTATTCTCGGAACCGATCGATGGCAACGTCATGGCGAACTTTTCGGCGCGCGGGCCCGGACCGGCGAATGACGTACTCAAGCCTGACCTCACGGCGCCCGGCGTGAACATTGTTGCCGGCTTTTCGCCGGATTCGGCGTACGCCGCCAAGGGGGAAGACTTTGCATACCTGAGCGGCACGTCGATGTCGACACCGCACGTCGCCGGTGTCGCAGCACTGTTGCGCCAGGCACATCCTGACTGGTCACCTGCCGCAATCAAGTCGGCGCTCATGACCACCGCCCGCCAAGACCTGACCATTCCCGGCGGTTCAAGGGTCGCGAACCCGTTTGACTACGGCGCCGGCCATATCGTGCCCAACGCGGCCAACGATCCGGGCCTGGTCTACGACGTCCTAGAAAGCGAGTACGATGACTTGCGCGACGAGTTACTCGCAGAGACGGCTGATCTGTCGCAATTCAATCACGCCAATATTTCAGTTGGCAGGCTCGCAAACCAGCACACGGTCACACGACGAGTGACCAACGTCAGCGATTCGGCCGGCTCTTACACGGCTATCGTCGAGGCGCCGCCGGGGATCCGCGTTGATGTCGTGCCGCCTGCGCTGAGCCTTGCGCCGCAGCAAACCGGCAGCTTCGATGTGACACTCACCTACGAGTCCGGACCGATGGACCTGTGGCGCTTTGGCGCGCTGACCTGGTCTGATGACGACCACGATGTGCGCACGGTCATTGCGGTTAAGCCGACCTCGATTGCAGCGCCCGAGGAGGTCTCGGGTCAGGGGGAAACCGGGTCACTGACAATACCGGTCACGTTTGGTTATAACGGTCCCTACACGCCGGTCGTGTACGGACTCAACCTGCCTTATCTTGCAAACCAGGGCGAGCCGCCCGGCTTTGTCGACAACGATCCGACCAAGACGTTTACGCGACGCACAACCAATGGCGTTACCGAGCATGCGCGCCTCGTAACGACAGGCACTCTACTCGCTCGCTTCGCGTTGTTTGATCGTTACACGGACGGCAATGACGACCTCGACATGTATGTTTACTACTGTGGCCCGACCGGTGAACTCTGTGATCTCGAGCCACTCGACGAAAGCGGCTCACTGACGTCCGAAGAAGAGGTAACGATCCTGTTCCCGCAGCCCGGCGTCTACGGCGTGTATGTTCATGGCTTCGAAACTGACCAGAGCAACGGTGCCGGTGCCAACTACACGCTGTTCTCCTGGGGACTGGCAGCCGATCAGGGCAACATGACCGCGACGGGTCCGTCACCGGTATCGTCCGGCCAAACGGCGGACGTCACCGTCAACTGGGCCGGACTGGTGTCGAACTCGATTTACCTGGGTGCCATCACGCACAACACGGCACAAGGCATAGCCGCGCTAACGATAGTATTGATCAGCGAGTGATCGCGAAAACCAGAGTTCCAGCACGCACACAACCAGGACCGTGCCGGGAATGGCGTACAGCATCGGGTCACCACCAAACACGTCGGTGACGTTGCGTAGCACGAATGAATCCAGGTCCTGGATCAACACGCCCGCAAACGAGACCAGGTAGGCGATAAAGGCGAGACGGTTGCGCATCAGCAATAACACCGACGCGATCACGCCAAATGTGACCGCCGTGCCGTATGCCGCGTTCGCCCAGACCGGCGTGCCGAGAATAAACGCCGCCTAAGGCGGCGTT
>JBCAZN010000249.1:0-4636 GCA_038533035.1 Pseudomonadota bacterium | reverse complement strand
CAAAATTCGGGCTTTATCTGTTGACTGGCAAAACTCTCTTCAAATAATTCAGCAAAACTTTCAGACATGTTAGTTAACCAAGGGAGTAACAACTCCCACCCATTGTGCGTCTCGCTACATCCTGTAACTGACGGTCATATAAAAAAAGGAGCGAACGTCCTGTTCGATCCCATCCTAAGAATCTTTTCGTGTGAATTAGAGTTCGGCGATCCAGTCGAGTACCGTTTGCGTCACGGCCTCAATCGACTGCCCCGAGGAATCCAGAATTCTGGCGTCCTCAGCCGGCCGGAGTGGAGCGATTTTGCGCTCTGAATCCCGGCGATCACGGTCTTCTATGTCCCGCGAAAGGGCGGCAAGGCTAACATCGACTCCCTTGTCTTTCAACTGCTTATGGCGCCTTTTGGCGCGCTCTTCGGCGCTCGCGGTCAGGAATATTTTTACCGCAGCGGAAGGAAAAACCTGGGTGCCCATGTCACGCCCGTCGGCGACCAGGCCTGGGGCCTGCTGGAAAGCCCGCTGGCGCTCGAGAAGTGCCTCTCGCACCGCCGGAATCACAGCGACGATCGACGCTTTTTCGCCGGTCGACTCGCGCCGGACGTCGAGCGTCACCTCCTCGCCCTCGAGCCAGATCCGCTCGGAACCGTCCTCATTACTGTCAAATCGGACATCGAGGTCACGAGCGACATCCGCAACGACGTCCGCGTCCTCTAGATCGATACCGCGATTCAGGGCGGCCATGGCGGTCAAGCGGTACAGCGCCCCGCTGTCGAGCAGGTGGTAGCCCAATGCCGCTGCGACCCGACGAGCGATGGTGCCCTTCCCCGACCCAACGGGGCCGTCAATGGCAATGACCGGTACCGTCATTCGATATTTGCCCCGATTCCATTCATGACTGCACGAAACCCCGGAAACGAGGTTTCCACATTGTCCACTTCTTCAACAATGACGCCCTCGTCGGCGACGGTCCCGGCCACCGCGAGCGACATGGCGACGCGGTGATCGGTGTAGCTGTACACGGTACCTCCCGTAAAGCGACCACCATGAATAATGGCGCCATCCGGGGTTTCTTCAACCGCTACGCCCAGGCGTTGCAATCCATCCGCCATCGCACCGATCCGGTCACTTTCCTTGACGCGCAGCTCCTCAAGCCCTGCAAACACGGTCGTGCCCGCTGCCGACGCGGCCGCAACGAACAGTACCGGGAATTCGTCGATTGCCAGCGATACTTTCGCCGGGTCCACCCGTATTCCGGTCAACTGGCTCGATTTGACGCGAATATCAGCCGCCGGCTCTTTGCCAAGCAAACGGGGATTTTCAAGCGATATATTGGCGCCCATCTCCAGCAGAATATCGATGACACCGGTTCGCGTCGGATTTACGCCGACATTCTGTATAAGGACATCCGCGTCCTCGGCAAGCAGTACAGCCAGCATCACGAATGCCGCTGACGACAAATCCGCGGGCACCTGGACAGCACAGCCGGTCAGCGACTGACCGCCCTGCACTGCTATACGGCCGCCGTCGCGCGACACGCCGACCCCCATTGTCTCCAGCATGAGTTCGGTATGGTTGCGCGTCACTTCCGGCTCGGTGACCGAGGTTTCGCCTGTCGCATAAAGACCCGCGAGAAGAACAGCGGATTTGACCTGCGCACTTGCCACAGGCAGGTCGTAGTGGATTCCGCGCAGATTCAGGCCGCCGGCGATTTGCAGCGGCGGCGTGCCATCGCAGTCGGACTCGATTGCGGCGCCCATTTTCGTTAATGGCTCGACAATGCGGCCCATTGGACGGCCCGACAGCGACTCGTCCCCCGTCAAGGTCGAATCAAATCGTTGACCGGCAAGCAGACCGGCCATCAAGCGCATTGCCGTGCCCGAGTTACCGAGGTCGAGCGCTTCACTTGAACCCTTCAGCCCATGCAGACCGACACCCTCGACCACGAGTTCCGTTTCACTGTGCTGTTGAATATCAACGCCCAGTTGGCGCATTGCGGCCATCGTCGCGAGGCAGTCCTCCCCCGCAAGGAATCCCCTGACTTCGGTACGCCCCTCTGCAATGCTGCCAAGCATTAGCGAGCGATGCGAAACGGACTTGTCGCCCGGGACGGTGACCGAGGCCGTGCCGATCTTTGCTGGGGAGACGCTGAACTGCACTGGCGTCAGCCGACGGCTTTGGGATAGGCGCCGAGCACTCTGAATAACGACGCATCCTTTTCGAGCTCGGCCAGCGCGTCACTGACCGGCGACTCTTCGGCGTGCCCCTCGATATCCAGGAAGAACACGTAGTCCCAGTTCTTCCGGCGTGACGGGCGCGACTCGATGCGCGTCATCGAAACACCGTGCGTCGCCAGCGGTTGTAACAGGTGATGCAACACGCCGGCTCCACCAGCCGTATCGGCCGTGGAAATCAGTAACGTCGTCTTGTCATCACCACTGGCTGCAAGCAAGTTTCGACCGACGACCAGGAACCGCGTTGCGTTGTCCGGACGATCTTCAATGTTGTTCACGAGAATGTTCAGCTCATAAACATCGGCCGCAACGTCGGGGCCGATGGCGGCCGTGCCATCCTCGTCGCGCGCCCGGCGTGCACCGGCAGCGTTGCTCGACATGCCAATCAATTCGACATGCGGCAGAAATTCGCGCAACCAGCCGCGGCACTGCGCCAGCGATTGTTCATGTGCACAGATGCGTTCTATCTGTTCGAGATTATCGAAACGTCCCATCAGGTGCTGTTCAATCTTGAGCTCGATCTCGCCTGAGATTTTCAGCGGCGAGGTCAGGAACATGTCGAGCGTGTTGTTGACCGAGCCTTCCGTCGAATTCTCGATTGGAATGACACCGAAATCCGCGGCGCCGGACTCGACTTCATGGAACACTTCGTCGATCGTGTGAAATGGCAACGCCCTGACGGAGTGGCCGAAATGCTTGAATACGGCAGTCTGCGTGAAGGTCCCTTCCGGGCCGAGAAAACCGATTTTTAGCGGCTCCTGTTGCGCCAGACAGGCCGACATGATTTCACGGAACAAGCGCAGCATCTCGTCATCACGCATTGGACCTTCGTTGCGCTCTACGACATTGCGCAGTACTTCGGCTTCGCGTTCCGGCCGGTAGTAATCAACCGCCGAACCGAGCTCGCCCTTGGCAACCCCGACCATCTGGGCAATTGACGCACGCTCGTTAATCAGCGACTGAATACGCTCATCAATCTCGTTGATGCGCTGCCGAATCTCGCTGAGATCGGGTGCCTTGTTGTCCGCGTCCGAATTCGACATGTCCTGCGACTACGAAATCCTAAAGGAATCCTGAGCTTATACAGGCTTTCCGAGATTTCGCAACGTCAGGACACCTTCAATTGCGCCAATTTCCGCGAGCAGCTCCGCCGACGGCTCGCCATTGACGTCCACGATCGTATACGCGAGGTCGCCGCGCGACTTGTTGAGGAGGTCTTCAATATTGAGTCCCGCGTTGGCCAGGCTCGTCGACACCTGGCCGACCATGTTGGGCACGTTGGCATTCGCCAGCGTGATTCGCCAGGCGTCCAGACGCGGTAACCGGGCCTCCGGGAAGTTCACCGAAAAGCGGATATTGCCGTTCTCGAGATAGTCCTTGACGTTTTCGGCCACCATGATGGCGCAGTTTTGCTCGGCCTCAGCCGTCGATGCACCGAGGTGCGGAAGTACTACGGCGCGCGGGTGACCAATCAGCTCCGGCGTCGGAAAATCTGAGACAAACGCGTGCAACTTGCCGCTGTCGAGCGCTGCGACCACGGCGTCGTTATCAACAACACCGCCGCGCGAGAAATTCACCAGCACAGCGCCATCGTTCAGCAATGCCAGACGATCGGCATTAACCAGTTCTTTCGTTGCATCGATCAAGGGCACATGCAGCGACACAAAATCGGCATGCTGGAACAATTCGTCCAGCGTTTCCGCGTGGTGCACGCCGGATTGCAATTGCCAGGCATTGCGCACGGTGATCGCAGGATCAAAACCGACCACTTTCATCCCAAGCGCGAGCGCGGCATTCGAGACCTCGACGCCGATCGCACCCAGACCAATCACACCCAGCGTTTTGCCCGGCAATTCGAAACCGACGAACTGTTTTTTTCCGGCCTCAACGGCCTTGTTTAACGCCTCGCCGGTTTCGGTCAGTGCTGACACGTACTCAGCCTCTTGCTGCAGGTTGCGTGCGCCCATCAGCATGCCGGCGATCGCCAGTTCCTTCACTGCGTTGGCGTTGGCACCCGGCGCGTTGAATACGGGCACACCGCGATCGCTCATCGCATCAATCGGAATATTGTTTGTTCCGGCGCCGGCGCGTCCGATCGCGGCCACGGACTTAGGGATATCCATGTCGTGCATGTTGTACGAGCGCAGCAGAATCGCGTCCGGGTTAGCGATCTCCGACGCCACCTCGTAGCGTTCTCGCGGCAGCCGGCGAAGTCCTTCAACGGCAATATTATTGAGCGTCAATCTACAATGCCGTCAGCGAAGATGCTGTCGATGCATTGGTCGAATTCATGGCCGATTTCGAAAAGAGAAATGCCTAATGTTCAAAATCCAGACACTCAATAATATTGCCGTTGAAGGACTTCGCCGGCTGCCGCGAGAACGCTACGAGGTGGCGTCGGAGATCGC
>JBCAZN010000248.1:0-4646 GCA_038533035.1 Pseudomonadota bacterium | reverse complement strand
CGAGTGGATGCCCATCGGGTATGACGTAGAAATTCCAGAGCAGCACTCGGCCGCCATATTGTCTACTGGGACCGGTTTGGACACCCGCCGCTGGGCGCTGAACATATGAAGTGGACCGGGTGGCCTTATCTCTGGTGGTTTGACGAGGCAAGAAGCGCCGCCGTCGATGCCGGTATCAAGGCTGACGCACAATGAGCTTTCACGCCTATCTCCTGCGCAGGGTGCTACTGATCATTCCGACGCTGATCGGTGTGTTGACAATAAATTTCGTGATCATCCAGGCGGCACCCGGCGGACCCGTCGATCAGGCGATCGCGCAAATGACGGGCGCCAATACGTCGGCAACGGCCTCAATCGGCGGCGCCAGCGGCGGCGCCACGTTCGACCCTGCATCTGGTGGACTCGCAGGTTCGCACGGCATCGATCCGGAACTCGTGGAAGCGCTAAACAAGCAGTTCGGCTTTGACCAACCGGCATATATCCGATTTCTGAGAATGTTGCGCGACTACGCAACGTTCAACCTGGGAAACAGCTTTTACCAGGACGTGCCGGTGATCGACCTGGTACTCGAACGCCTGCCGGTCTCGCTGTCGCTGGGCGCCGCAACGCTTCTTATAGTCTACCTGATCTCGATTCCACTCGGCATCCGCAAAGCCGTCCGCGACGGTACGCGCTTCGACGTCTGGACCAGCATGGTCATCCTGACCGCTTACGCTATTCCCGGCTTCGTGTTGGCCATGCTGTTGATCATTTTGTTTTGCGGCGGCGAGTACTTTGACTGGTTCCCGTTACGTGGGCTGGTGTCAGACACGTACGGCGACATGACGCTGCTCGAAAAGATCGGCGACCGGATTCACCACATGGCCATGCCGGTCGCTGCCATGGTGGCCGGCAGCTTTGCCACGCTTACGATGCTCTCGAAAAATTCTTTTCTCGATGAAATAAACAAGCAATACGTCATTACCGCTAAAGCGAAAGGCGCCTCGGAACAGCGCGTGCTGTACGGACACGTGTTTCGCAATGCCATGCTGATCATTATCGCGGGTTTTCCGGCAGCGCTGCTCGGCATCCTGTTTACGGGTTCCGTTCTGATTGAGGTGATATTTTCGCTTAAGGGCATGGGTCTGCTCGGATTTGAAGCCATCATGACCCGCGATTATCCGGTCGTGTTCGGGACGCTGTTTATTTTTACGTTGCTGGGATTGGTGGCGCACCTGATCACCGATATCACCTACATGTTTGTCGATCCTCGCATCGACTTCGATACGCGCGGTGGTTGAGATCCGCCTGTCACCGCTAACACGCCGGCGCTGGTCGGCTTTTCGCGCCAACAAGCGCGGCTACTGGTCGTTTGTGGTGTTTGTCGTGTTGTTCGGCACGACGCTGTTCGCGGAGCTGATTGCCAATGACAAGCCGCTCGTCCTGCGCTACGACAACTCACTGCATTTCCCCGCCTTCGTAACCTATGCCGAAACCGAGTTTGGCGGCGAATTCGAAACGGAAGCGGACTACCGCGAACCGTACGTGGCACAACGGATCGCCGACAGCGGCGGCTGGATGCTGTGGCCGCCGATTCGCTTCAGCCACAACACGATCGACTACCAGCTGAGCCAACCCGCGCCCGCACCGCCGTCGGCGCGGCATCCCCTCGGCACGGACAATTACGGCAAGGACGTGCTGGCCGGCATCATCTACGGCGTGCGCCTGTCATTTGTTTTCGGCCTGGTCCTGACCGTCCTGAGTTCGATCATTGGCGTCACGGCCGGTGCCGTGCAGGGTTACTTCGGTGGCAAGATCGATTTGTTGGGACAACGCTTTATCGAAATCTGGGCCGGGCTCCCGATACTGTTCATTCTCATCATTCTTGCCAGCATCGTCGATTCGAACGTGTTCTGGTTACTCGGTATCTTGGTCGCGTTCAGCTGGATGGCACTAGTGGGCGTCGTTCGCGCGGAGTTTCTGCGTGCTCGCAACCTGCCGTTCGTCATGGCGGCGCGCGCCATGGGTATGAGCAACGCAAAAATCATGCGACGTCACATCCTGCCAAACGCGATGGTCGCAACGATCACGTTCATGCCGTTCATCCTTGTCGGTTCGATCACGCTGCTAACGTCGCTCGATTTTCTTGGTTTCGGGTTGCCGGCTGATTCTCCATCGCTTGGCCGGCTACTGGCGCAAGGCCGCACCAACATTCACGCGCCCTGGCTCGGGCTCACGACGTTCTTCACGCTTGCCGTCATGCTGACACTGCTGATATTTGCCGGCGAGGCCGTCCGCGACGCTTTCGATCCCCGCAAGGACGGCGCCAATCCGGGCTAGCTAAGCTTCAGGATTCGACCTGCAGCAGCTTCAGAAAATCCTGTTTCTGCTCTTCCGACATGGCATCGAAATCCGGCACTCGCATGTCAGTCACCGGCCAATCGGCATACTCGGGTGAATCCATTTGCATCGCGGCTGCTATGTTGTGCAGGCCATTGCCATCCTCCGCACCGGCCATTAACGGCCCACCGATTTCATCAGGCCAGACAATCGGCGGCCAGCCGCCGCGACCCAGCGGGTTTTCCCTGCCCAGGTATTTTTCGATAGCCGCATACATGACGTCTTCATCGCGTCGGCGCTGGTCGCCGCCCGCCTGACCGTAAAACGCGCCCGATTGATGGCAGATCGCCGCCCAGCGTGCCGTGACATGCAGTCCCGGAATGGCGCGTGCTTCGTCAGGCGCGCCGTCGCCCCCCGATATTTTGCCGTCCTTGACCATGACGTAGTAGGCAGCCTTGTCACGGCCGTCGGCAAGAAATCGCTCAGGCGGGTGCGTGTAGTGCTCCGTAAACGCCCAGTCGAGACCGTCCGGTAAATCCGCCTGTTCCAGTATCGTCACCGCTGCCGCCGCACAGGCCTCGCACCAGGGCCTGGAGCCAAACTCACCTTCCTTTTTCAGGCTGGACATTTCAATGACGGGTTTATACATGGTGGGATTCCTTTAGCAGCGACGCTGCGATGAGTTCTTGTGTGTACTGCGACTTTGGATTTGAAAACAGTGTCTCGGTTGCGCCCGATTCGACGACACAACCGTCTTTCATGACAACAATAGAGTGCGACAGCGCCCGTACGACGCGCAGATCGTGACTGATAAACAGGTACGCCAGGTCATGCCGCTGCTGAAGCTCGCGCAGCAGTGCAACGATCTGTGCCTGCACCGACATATCCAGCGCCGACGTCGGCTCATCGAGGACGATAAATCGGGGTCGGAGAATTTGCGCACGTGCCAACGCGATGCGCTGCCGTTGACCGCCGGAAAATTCGTGCGGATAGCGGCCCAGCCAATCCGGACTCAGGTCAACCTCCTGCAAGGCTTCGCGTACGCGCGCGTCGACCGCATCCCGGCTCAGGTCGGGTTCGTGGATTTCGAGTCCCTCGGCAATGATGTCGCGCAATGACAGGCGTGGCGACAGACTGCTGAACGGATCCTGGAAAACGATTTGCAGATCGCGCCGGAGGTTTTTCAGTTTTTTAGCCGCGAGTCCATCCAGGCGATTGCCGCAATAAACGATCGGCCCGCTACTGTTGATCAGTCGCAGAATGCCGAGCCCAAGCGAGGTCTTGCCACTTCCCGATTCGCCAACAATACCGACGGTTTCTCCTGCCCGGACGGTTATGCGCACATCTTTTACGGCGTGAAATTCCGATGCTTTGCTGAACAGGCCGCCGCCGCTCTTGTAACTGACATTGAGCCCGCCCGTTTCAAGAACAACCTCGGCATCCTTGGCAATGGGCGTGGGTTTGCCGCCGGGACGTGATGCAATCAGGTGCTGCGTGTATTCGTGCTGTGGTGAGCTAAATACATCGCTGCTGCGCCCTTCTTCGACCACCTCGCCCTGGGTCATGACGTACACGCGCTCGGCGATGTGTTCGACAATCGTCAAATCATGCGAAATCAGCAGAATGGCCATGCCCGTTTCGCGATTGAGTCGCTTTAAAAGCTCGAGAATACTCGCCTGAATAGTGACATCGAGTGCCGTCGTCGGCTCGTCGGCAATGAGTAACTCGGGTTCATTGGCCAGCGCCATTGCAATCATGACGCGCTGCCGCTGACCGCCGGATAGCTCATGCGGGTAGGCGCGCATCTTGTCTTCGGGATCGGGCAACTGCACGCGCCGCAGCAACTTAAGGGTCCGATCTGCCACGGCATCGCGACTCATGTCGCGGTGCAGCCGCAGCGATTCGCCAATTTGCTTACCCACCGTGTGCAGCGGATTAAGTGACGTCATCGGCTCCTGGAAGATCATGCCAACCTTGCCACCGCGCACCGTGCGCAATGTCGCTTCGTCGGCGCCCAGCAGCTCTTCACCGCCGAGCTGTATGGAGCCGCTCGGATGACTTGCCGACGCATACGGCAGCAATTGCAGGATAGACAGCGCTGAGACCGACTTTCCGGAACCCGATTCGCCCACGACGCCGACGATTTCGCCTTTGTCGATATGAAACGAAACCGCTTTGACGGCGTCCGTCGCGCCGAACCGAACGCCCAGGTCGGTTACTGAAAGCAGGCGCTCAGAGGTTTCCATTGCGGTAGGACGACTACTGCCAGAACCGATCGGTCTTCAGCCAGGCGCGAATCGGGTACAACTCGCCCGTCAGTGCATCCG
>JBCAZN010000247.1:0-4696 GCA_038533035.1 Pseudomonadota bacterium | reverse complement strand
CGGTCCTGACCCGACCGGAGCGCCACGCCCAGACCGATGGACTGACGTAATGCACCGTGCGAACACCGTGCGCACGAAGTCGCTTCTCGAGGCCAAGATTGAAGTCGGGTGCATCAATGCCCACGAATACGTCGGGCGGTGCATCGATCCAGCGGCGCACGAGTGATCGTCGCAAACGCAGCAGACGGGGAATGTGCGCGAGCGGTTCGACGAGGCCCATCACAGCAAGTGACTCCGCCGGCTCCCATGCCGTGCAACCGGCAGCGACCATTTCCGGGCCAGCGACGCCCTCAAACCTGGCATCCGGAAAGCGTTCGCGTATTGCCCGGATCAGACCTGCGCCCAGCAGGTCGCCGGACGATTCGCCAGCAACCAGTCCGATCCTCATTGAGTACTAGCGGACGATGCCGCGTTCAGACGAACGCAGGGAATCGAGAAAAACGTTGAGTTCGGGTCGTTCGCCAACGAGGCCCTCGAGCTCGGCGATCGCCTCGTTGAGCTTCAGGCCCTTGCGATAGACCAGCCGATACGCATTCTTGATATTGCGAATCTGCTCGCTCGAAAAATCACGACGCTTCAGCCCTTCGCTGTTAATACCCTTCGGTACGGCCGGCGTGCCGGATACCATCGTGTAAGCGGGAACGTCGCGATTCAGGCCACAGTACATGCCGATAAATGCGTGCGCCCCGACGCGGCAAAACTGATGCACGCCCGTCTTGCCGCCGAAGATTGCCCAGTCGCCAACGTGTACGTGGCCGGCCAGTGTTGCGCCATTGGCCATGATCGTGTTGCTGCCAATGACACAGTCGTGGGCGATATGCACGTACGCCATGATCCAGTTATCGTCACCTATGATTGTGACGCCCTTGTCCTGGGTCGTGCCGCGGCTGATCGTGACAAACTGGTGAATGGTATTGCGATCGCCGATTTCGAGGCGTGTCGGTTCGCCTGCGTATTTTTTATCCTGCGGATCGTCACCAACGGACGCGAACTGGTGAATGCGATTATCGCGACCGATCACGGTTGCACCATTCACTACCACATGACTGTCGATACGGGTACCGTCGCCGATCTCGACGTTGTCGCCGATTACCGCAAACGGTCCGATCGCAACGTTGTCGCCGATCGTGGCGGATTCAGAAATGACAGCAGTAGGATGGATCATTTTTCCAGCTTCTTGACTCTGTCGTAGAGAGTACCGAGCCTTCTGAAGCGTGCCAACTGCCTGGCCCATCCTTTGGCGGGCTCTGCCGGGAACGTCGCGGTGTACATGCCGGGTTCGGTAACATCCTTCGACAGAAACGACATGGCGCCGACGACGACATCGTCGCACACCGTAATGTGACCGACCGATCCGCCTTTGCCGGCAAACATGCAGCGCGCGCCAATTTTCGCGCTGCCCGCGATACCGGTCATCGCTGCCATGGCCGTGTGCTCACCAATCTCGACATTGTGAGCGATCATGCAGAGGTTATCGATGCGCACGCCGTTGCCGATAATCGTGTCACCGATTGCGCCACAATCGATCGTTGAGTTCGCACCGACTTCGACATCACTGCCGATTCGAACACCACCGAGTTGCGGCACCTTGACCCAGCCTTGCGGCGTCATTGCATTGCCAAAACCCTCGGAGCCGAGCACGACGCCGGGATGAAAGATACAACGATCGCCGATCGTTACGCGCGCGACCAGCGTGGTATTCGCAACGAACTTGCAGTTGGCGCCGACACTGCAGTCGGGTCCAATCACGGTGCCGGGTCCCACGTAGGTGTTTTCGCCAACCGTGCTGCCGGCCCCTATCACGACGTTCGCCGCAATATGCGCCGTCTCATGGACATCCGCCGTTTCGTCGATCGCCGCGCTCGCATGCACGCCAGGTGCATATTGTGGCGGCGGACAAACGATCGCTGCCATGCGCGCATACATTGCGTACGGGTCGTCGCTCAGAATGGCAGACACCGGACACTCGTCTGCATCGTCCGGACGCAAGATAACGGCCGCCGCGCCCGTGCCAGGCAGCTCGGTTCTATAAGAAGAATTGGAGAGAAAGGTCAGTGACGCCGGACCGGCGTTCGTCAGCGACGCGACGTCGCTGACGACCGTGTCCGGGTCGCCGATCAGCTCACAACCGAATCGGGTAGCGAGTTCTCCCAGGCTGACCGGCATCTGGCTGAGTCGGCGCTATTGCGCGCTCGCCTGGTAGTTCGCGGTCACCGTCGCCAGTACCGCCTCGGTGATGTTGGCCGCCGTGCTCACGTACAGCACGCCGTCGCCGACGATCACGTCGTAACCCTGCGCTTCAGCGTAGTCCTGAACTTCCTTGACCAGCGTACGCTGCAGCGCAGCGAGTTCCTCGTTCTGGCGCAGGTTCAGGTCTTCCTGGTACTCCTGGCCGAGCCGCTGCAGGTCACGCTGCAAGTCACGAAGATCTTTCTCCATGTTGCGGCGCTCGGTTTCACCCATGACGGCGGCATCGGTCTGTGCCTTCGCCTGCATGTCTTCAAACTCTTTCTGCTTGGCGACAATCTCACGTTCGCGCGGCGCAAATTCTTCACGCAATGCGTCCATGACGGCGCGGGTCTGTGGTGCGTTCTGCACGATGTACTGCAGGTTCACGACACCAATCTTGGTCTCCTGCGCGGAGGCCGGCATTGCAAATGCCGTTACGAGGGCGAGGCCCAGTGTGACTTTAAGCAGTTGCTGTTTCATAAAACTCATGTATTCCATTCCTTAAAACGCTTGTCCAATAGAGAACTGAAATCTCTCGATTTCGTCCCCGTAGTACCTGTCATTGCCGCTATATGTATTTAGCGGGTATGCATAACTGAATCGGAACAGTCCCAGCGGCGCGAGCCACTGTACGCCAATACCGACGGACGTTCTCAATTCATCAAAATCGGGTTTGTACTCGATAGGGCTGCCTAACTTGTCGGTAAACGCCACCTCCCCGGAGTTAAAGACGTTACCGACGTCATAAAAGATGCTGGCCCGTGCCTGACTGGCAAATTTGTCCGGCAGCGGGATTATAAGCTCAAGCTGACTGGCAACCAACACGTTACCGCCGTAGGGCCGCCCAAAGTTGTCACGCGGCCCCATGTAAGACTCCTTGAAGCCGCGAATCGACTGGGGTCCACCGCCATAGAACTGCTTGTAGGGCGGTAGCGCCGTGGTATCACCCATCGCCTCGCCCATCGCGAGTTCCGCATTCATGCGGATAATCCATCGCGGCGTGATGGGGAAGTATTTCGTAAAATTGTAGCGCGCCTGGTAGTACTCAACGTCGCTGCCCGGCACCGCCATACCGAGGAACAGTTGCTGGCGCGTACCACGCGTTGCAAACAGCGATCGGTTGCGGCTGTCGTACGACCAGCCTGCCAATATCTCGACCGTATCGAACTCGGTGCCAAAAAACGTCAGGCCGCTGCCAACGTCTTCAACAAACTGGTTGCCGTTGTTCGCCACCCAGTCCTGCGCCTGTTGCGTACTTCTCGTCGACGACACCAACTCCGAATGCTGGTACGTCAAACCGAACGACAACGTCTGGAACTCGGAAATCGGGTAGCCGTAGTTGAGCGTGGCACCGGCACTCGTCGTCGAGAAATCCGAGGACGCGGACGTGAACTGCGTAATATCCCGGTAGTTGATACTCACTGTGCGACTGATGCCGTCAATGTTTCGATACGGATCGGTGTGCGACAGGCTGTACAGCTTCTGGAAACGACCGGAATTCAATTCGAGCGCAACGCGATTGCCGCTACCCAGGAAGTTAGTGTGAATCACGCTGCCGTTAAGCAACAATTTCTGCGACTCTGAGTAACCGACGCCGCCCGAGAACTGACCCGGCATGCGATACTCAAGCGCGACATCAACGTCGACCAGGTCCGGGCTGCCCGGCACCGGCACGGTGTCGTAGTCGACGGTCGGTTCGATGAACTGCAGGCGACTCTGTAAGCGCTGCACCGAACGATCCATGAGCGCATTGGAAAGGTAGGAGCCTTCCATTTGGCGCATTTCGCGGCGCAGCACTTCGTCGTCGACCTCGTCAATGCCGCGGAAATTGATCTTGCGCACGTAGACGCGGTTCTGCGGATTCACGTAGAACGTGATTTCCGCTTCCTTGGTTTCTTCGTTGAGCTCGGGAACCGGCTCAACCTCGGCGTTGGCGTAGCCTTCCGAGCCAAGAATAAACTGCATGCGTTCGGCCGACATGGTCAGCATGCGCTGATTGAAGATCGAGCCCGGCGCAGAAAATACCTGGCTGCGCAACAGGTTTTCTGCCACCACCATGTCGCCGACCAGCTTTACATCGGAAATCGTGTAGACATCGCCCTCGATAATATTGATCGTAACGAAGATGTCTTTCTTGTTCGGAGAAATGGCGACCTGCGTCGAATCCACCCGGAAATCCGCATAACCACGATCCATGTAAAACGAACGCAGGGTTTCGAGGTCGCCCTCGAGCGCTTCCTTTGCGTAACGATCATCCTGGCGAATCCAGGAAAGCCAGTTTGCGGTATCGAGCTCGAAGCCTTCGCGAATCTCGTCCTCATCGAACGCATTATTGCCGACAATATTGACCTGCCGAATTTTAGCGCGATCGCCTTCTTTGACATCGATCTTGACCTGCACCGTATTGTTTGGCCGCACAATGACCGTCGAGTCGACTTCAACGCCGTACTTGCCCCGATCGTAATAC
>JBCAZN010000246.1:0-4711 GCA_038533035.1 Pseudomonadota bacterium | reverse complement strand
GTTGCCGATCGCTCCATGGTGTGGAACACCGACCTCGTCGAGACCATGGAGCTCGAAAATCTCTTGCTGAACGCGGCGGCTACGATGGAGTCCGCGGCGAATCGCCTTGAAAGCCGTGGCGCGCATGCGCGTGAGGATTACCCGGATCGCGATGACGAGAACTGGATGAAACACACGCTGGCCTGGGTGGACGGGGACAGCGGCAAAGTCAGTTTCGACTACCGCGGTGTGCACATGGAAACGCTGACCGATGAAGTTGAATACATCGCACCCAAAGCGAGGGTCTACTAATGGCTGAGTTCCGTCTTCCGAAAAACTCGCGCATTAAGAAGGGCCAGCATTTCCCGGCCCCCGACGGCGTGACGAACACGAAGCAGTTTGCCGTTTATCGCTACGACCCCTCGACGGGCGAAAATCCGCGTGTCGATACCTACGAAGTTGATATGGACAACTGCGGGCCGATGGTTCTCGATGCGTTGATCAAGATCAAGAATGAGATTGACCCAACATTGACCTTCCGGCGCTCGTGCCGCGAAGGCATCTGCGGCTCGTGCGCGATGAATATCGACGGCGGCAATACTTTGGCGTGTACGCGCGATATCGATGACATCAAGGGCGACGTCAAGGTCTACCCGCTGCCGCACCTCGACATCGTCAAGGACCTCGTCGGCGACCTGACCAACTTCTATGCGCAGTACGCATCGATCAAGCCCTGGCTGCAGACACGCACGCCGCCACCACCGGATCGGGAGCGCCTGCAGTCGAAAGAGGACCAGGAACTTATCAACGAGCCGTCAGCCTGCATCCTGTGTGCCTGCTGCTCGACGAGTTGCCCGAGCTACTGGTGGAATTCGGACCGCTACCTGGGCCCGGCTGCGCTGCTGGCGGCGTATCGCTGGCTTGTGGATACGCGCGACGAGGCGACCGGTGAGCGTCTTGACGACCTCGAGGATCCGTTCCGCCTGTATCGTTGCCACACCATCATGAACTGCACGCAGACCTGCCCGAAAGGCCTCAACCCTGCGAAGGCGATTGCCGAAACCAAGCGCATGATGGTCGAGAGGAAGTATTGAGCGAGCATAGTCGCCTGCGTTGGCAGTGCCGACGCGGCATGCGTGAACTGGACCGGCTGCTCGAGCGCTACCTCGAGACCGCCTACGCCGATGCAGACGACGAGGAAAAGGCGGCATTCCGGCAGGTTCTGACGCTTGCCGATCCTGAACTGAACAGTTACCTGTTGCAGCGAGAGGTACCCGACTCAGGACCGATCGCGCATGTCATCCAGCACATTCTCAGCCTGCCTCACGCCTGATCCACGTTTGCGGCGCGTTATTGCGCGTAGTGCCGTTTTGTTTGCGTTAATCGGCGTCGTGCTGCTCTGGCAATTGCCGTACCCGGGCTGGGTGTTGTGGCTGGCGACGATTGGCTGGCTTGGCTCGTTTGCCAGGCAATTGCTTAGGCTGCGCCGGGGCTGGAGTCACTGCACCGCAATTCGGGTCTTGCCTGGACCCGTATTCGAGGTGCGCGATACCGCGGGCGAATGGTGCGTTTCTGAGCTCAAATCGGGCAGTTTTCTGTTTGCTCGCGTCGCCTGGTTGCGGCTTGAATTGGCAGATCGAGACCCACTCGTGGAACTTTTGCTGCCAGCGGGGCGTCGCTGTAACAACTGGCGCCGTCTGCAGGTCATCTGGCGACACATTGGAGCCTCTTGAAATAGCTGCTAACATACTGTGTCAGAAGAAAAAAAGAACAATTCATGCGGTACTCCGGACGAGCCCCGCGACGGCACATGGAACGGCGTCACAGAACAAAGATGAATAAGGCTGAAATCGGAGAACTTATCGCGTACGGGGCGGTCTATCCCGGTGTTGGCTGGTGTCATGCAAGCTCCCGGGAGGGGCGCTGAATGTCAAACCGGTCATCCGACCAGAAACTGGTAGAACGAGTCCAGAAAGGAGACAAGGGCGCGTTTGACCTGCTGGTGCTCAAGTACCAGCACAAGATCGTCAACCTGGTGATGCGTTACGTGCGCGATCCGGAGCTGGCGTTGGACATTGCCCAGGAAGCGTTTATCAAGGCGTACCGGGCATTGCCGAGATTCCGCGGCGACAGTGCGTTTTATACGTGGATGTACCGCATCGCTGTGAATACCGCCAAGAATCACCTGGCGGCGCAGCGGAGGAGACCGATGGATATTGAGCTCGACCTGCAGGATCCGGAGCAATACGACCTGCATGCGAAGCTGAAGGAAACCGATACGCCGGAGGGTGTGACGCTTTCCAACGAGCTGCGGGAAACCGTCGAAAAGGCGATCGCAGCGTTGCCGGAGGACCTCAGGACAGCCATTGTGCTGCGGGAACTGGAAGGCATGAGTTATGAGGAGATTGCGCAGACGATGGAATGTCCCGTCGGTACGGTGCGATCAAGAATTTTCAGGGCGCGTGATGCGATCGGCAAAAAGGTCGGATCACTGATACGCTAACAGAGCCGCATGTCGGTTCGCGGGAAGACTAGGGACCGCATGGTCCTTGCGGGTGGAGTATGAACGAAGCAATAAGAGAACAGCTGTCGGCCTATGTGGACGGTGAGCTGCCGGACAACGAAGCCGAGCTTTTGATTCGTCGAATGAGTCAGGACAGCACGCTGCGCACCGAGGTCGCCGAGTACCTGGCACTGGGGCGCATCATGCGCGACAACCTGGGGCTGGCGGCTGCCGATAGCCTGAATGAACGGGTGGCCGCACAGCTAGATGATTCAATGGTTGAGGATGCAGCTGCGGAGTCCGCATCGGTACCGTCACGTTCGTTGAAGTTGCTTGGCGGCGCTGCAATCGCCGCAACGGTCGCGCTGGCAGCAATCTTCAGCCTGCAACAGACGGCAAGTGTTGACGACACGGTTGATGCGCCGAGCGTAGCCGATGCCACGGTTGTCCCGGCCGGTACGTCGCAACAGGAAAAACAGCGCTTCTATCTCATGAATCACGCGGAAATGAGCACCGACCTGGGTGCCAACGGCATCGATCCGAGGCTCGTTACGCTGGAGCTCGACGAAGAAGTCATCGTGGATCCCGATGCGGACGCCACGACCGAAGACGAGATCGCGACCCAGCCCTGATGCTGACCTCCATCAGACACACCGCTATCCGTACGACGCTGGTCGGTATGTGGTTGTTTGTTGCGGGCAATGCCGTTGCAGAAAATCACCCAGCCGACTGGCTGAACCGCATGGCGGCCGCCGTGCAGTCAACCAGTTACGAAGGCACGGTCGTGCGCATGCGCGACGGCAATATCGAATCACTCAAGGTTATCCACACGATTGAGGACGGTGTCGTGCGCGAGAAGGTCGTTGCGCAGGAAGGCAACGGACTTGAGATTATTCGCTACGGCAACGAAGTGCACTGCATTCTGCCGGATCGCAAGTCGGTATTGATCGAAGACTGGGACGACCAGTCGACGCTGTTTTCAACGCTGCCGAAAAGCAAAGTGCGGTTTGGTTCGGAGTACGACGCATTGTTGGTCCGCGAAGACCGCGTTGCGGGTCGGCAATCGATGTTGCTGGCTATTCGCCCGCACGACAATTATCGCTATGGCCATCGCATCTGGCTCGACACTGAAACCGGCTTTCCATTGAAGACGCAGCTCATCGACGAGTCCGGTAAGGCGATTGAGCAGGTCAAGTTTGTCGATATCCAGCTGAATCGCGAGATTCAGGCGAGTGCATTGACGTCGTCCTACAGCACCGAGAATTTCACCTGGTTCCGACAACCGTCAGGCCACGTTGTAAAAGCGGCGGAAACGGACTGGGGAAGCTCGGACTTGCCGGCCGGTTTCACGGCGGTTTCGACCCACGAGGATGAATTGCCCGACGGCGACACCGTGACGCATATCATGTTCAGTGACGGCCTCGCCGATGTCTCGGTGTTTATTGCACCGCTCAGTGGCGAGCTCGCCGAGGGCGCCTCCACGATCGGCGGATCCAACGCCTACAGTGCTACGATTGACGACCACGAGGTCACGGCAATTGGCGAAGTACCGGCAGCGACGGTACGGCAGATCGCCACGACGATGCGCAAACCCTGACGCTCGTCCTGTAAAATCAAATCATGAACAAGTCCACCGGTCGTGTGGTGTCCGTTAATGGCGGACGCGCCACTGTGAAGGTCGCTGCCGAGATCGTTTGTCCCCGGTGTGCTGCGGGCAAAGGTTGCGGCGCCGGGCTGCTTGGCCGCGGCGAGCGCAACGAGCTAATCGATGTATTGGTCGCACCGCATGCCGGTATTCGCGAGGGCGACACTGTCGATGTCATGCTGGAGTCACGCAGCCTGTTGCGGGCGTCGGCGCTGGTCTACGGCCTGCCGCTCGTGTCTGCTGTTGTCGCGGCTGCGATTGGCTGGGGACTTAAGCTCTCTGAAACCGGTACGGTCGTTATGGCACTGGCCGGTCTCGCGGCCGGTCTTTGCTATGCGCGGCGTCGGGTAAGGAGTGAATCCTGCCTGCGCGAGTTCACGCCAACGGCGGCACCGAGCTCGTGACGACACTCACGGTCTACAGCCGCGCTGGCTGCCACCTTTGCGAAGTCTTGCTCGAGGAGCTGTTACCCCTGGTTCGCGACCGGGCAGAGATAGAGGTTGTCGATGTCGATACGCAAAGGTGGCAGCCAGCGCGGCTGTAGACCGTGAGTGTCGTCACGAGCTCGGTGCCGCCGTTGGCGT
>JBCAZN010000245.1:0-4712 GCA_038533035.1 Pseudomonadota bacterium | reverse complement strand
AGCACTATTCACGAATCTATCCACTCGGAAGCCAGGATGTCCAAGGCAGCAGTCACGGAAAAGCTATTTATTGAAGGCCCGGCGGTCCGGCTCGAGGCGATCCTGGAATCGCCGGACGAGCCCACCGGGTGTGCCGTCGTTTGCCATCCGCACCCGCAGCATGGCGGCACGATGCACAATAAGGTCGCGCACACGCTCGCGCGCGCTTTCGTTCGCTCAGGGTTTGCGACGCTCAGGTTTAACTTTCGCGGCACCGAAGGTAGCGAAGGCGAGTACGACGCAGGCAACGGTGAGCTGGACGATGCGCTGGCGGCAATTCACTGGATCAGCGAGCGACATCCTGACGTGCCGATCTGGCTCGCGGGTTTTTCGTTTGGCGCAGCCATCGCGGCGATTGCGGGTGGGCGGGAACCGCTGGACGGGCTGATCACGGTTGCGCCGGCGATCACTCGCGTCGCACCGGCGATGACGGTACAGCCGGAGTGCCCCTGGCTCATCGTTCAGGGCGACGAAGATGAGCTTGTCGACGTCGACGAGACGATCGCCTGGGTGGACAGCCTCGAGCCGGGTCCGGAACTGCTGGTCATCGAAGGTGGCGAACATTTTTTCCACGGCCGGCTCATCGATTTGCGTGAGGCTTCCGTCGAGTTTATTGCGAGAAACAGCGCATAAATGCGCGTCATGCGCTTCCGCGGATAACCACAACCATAAAAAAAAGCCGGGCAATGCCCGGCTTTTTCCGAATTAGGGTAGTTGCTACCTTAATTCAAATTCAGACCATGTCCTTCAGGCCTTTCAGCGGAGAGATCTTGACGACCTTTGACGCTGGCTTTGCCTTGAACATCATCTCTTCGCCCGTGAACGGGTTAACACCCTTGCGAGCTTTACGAGCCGGTTTCTTCACGACACGCATTTTGAGGAGACCCGGAACCGTGAACAGGCCCGGTGCACCGCGACCACCAAGATTCTTCTCGATCTGGCCGTTGAGTGATTCGAATACTGCCGCTACATCTTTGCGCGTAAGACCGGTGTCATCAACAATCTTTGCGTAGATCTCTGACTTGGTCGGTGGCTTCTTGGTGTTTGCTGCCATGAAAAACTAACTCCTGAAAATAACAAAAACGGGCGAATGCCCGCCGTGAAAGCGCAGCGACGATAACACAAGAACTGCAGGTGTGTAAGCGCGATTTGGCCTTTATTTTTAGGCCTTTTTAGGGTATTGCGCGACGCTCAGTCGGTGAAAAATTCGCGCTGGAAGCGAACTCGGGATGCTGACTGGACACCTTCGGGCCGGACGTCGATATCGAACATCAACGTTTCGCGGTTGGCAACCGTGGTATCGCCGATGTAGTAAATCGCGACAAAATCGTCCGTCTCCGGATTGCCTTCCGTTACCTTGCGAACAGTCACACCCTTGAGCTGGCCGGTCAGGTTGACCGTTTTGACCGAGACGTCGGCCTCGACAGGTTTGCCGTCCGCGTTACGAATGACTGAAACATTCAGCATTGCGCGATTCTTGCTGCGAACGACATTGAAGTTGCGGGCAACTTCGGGGGGCAGGGTATCGGTCGTCAGCGCACTAAAGTGCACAGTGTGCTCGCCAATATCCATGAAGGTCGCGCCGGCCGGCTGCGCCTCGGGAATCGTCGCGTTCTCGCCGGGACCACCACAGGCGCCCAGAACGATCACACAGAGAGAAACGAAGAGTGTTCTTGTTGTCATGACACTTACCCCCTTGTGTGATCACTATAAACCATTAAGGGCGCGCGCCCAAACGCCAGATTGCGCGATTCAAAAGACCATTGCGCCAAGGTCTTCGACAAGGATTGCTACGGCGAACAAGCCAATTGTCACAAACATGGGCGAGAGGTCGAGTCCGCCGATCGAGGGTATGACACGCCGCGCCGGAGCGATCAGCGGCTCGGTGATTGCGCCGATAATTTCCGTGACCGGGTTGTACTGGTTAGGTGCGATCCAGCTCAGGATGATGCGCACAATGGTTGCGTAAGCAAACAGCTTGATCAGCAGTACAACGAGTTTGATCAGCGCGAACCAGGCCAGCGGCAGCGCCGCGGGTAACGTGCCACGGCTGACCAGCACAATCATCAGGAACAATGCGGCGTACTGGAAGGCGTAGGCGACGATCAGCGTTGCCGTGTCGACGCGACCCATTGGCGGCAACACGCGGCGCAATGGTACGACAAGGGGCGACGTAATCTTGAAGATGCCCTGCACCACAGGATTCCTGAAATTGGCATGCACGAACGGCAGCACCAGGCGCACCAGCAGCACCATGATAATAAGGTTCGAAATGACTTCGACGATGAATTGCAGTGCTCTCAATGCCTGTCCCGTTCGTTGTCGTTGTTGCCGGCTTCATGCGCCTCATCGGCGAGTTCGGTCGCCCGGTCCCTGGCGGCCGTCAAGGCTTGCAAAAAGATAGCACGGATTCCCTGGCTCTCGAGGCTGTCCAGCGCGGCGGCGGTTGTACCACCCGGCGAACGCACCCGCGCGATCAATGCGTCCATGGATTCGTTTGAATGGCTCGCCAGCGTTGCCGCGCCGAGCGCCGTTTCGGTTGCCAGCTGTCTCGCTGTGTCGGCATCGAGCCCAAGTTCAACGCCGGCCCTGGCAATCATGTCGATGACAAGGTAGATGTAGGCCGGGCCGCTACCGGACACCGCGGTCACGGCGTCGATGTCTTTTTCCACCGGAACTTCGATCACGGGGCCAACAGCAGACATGATCGTCGTCGCTGCTGCCAGCTGTTCGGGCGTCGTTCGAGCATTGCCGTGAAGGCCGTTGATTCCAGCCCGTAACAGGGCCGGTTGATTGGGCATGACGCGCACCACGGCGTTGTCGCCGCCGAGCCAGGCATCGATATCGGCAATTCTCGGTCCGGCCGCGATCGAAATGATGAGCGGCCGCGCCGCCTGCACGGCGCCTGCGAGTTGTTTGCAAACGTCCGCAATGATCTGCGGCTTGACTGAGAGCACGACGCTGTTGGCTCGTGTGACCGCCTCGTCGTTGTCGCCCGTTACGTAGACGCCAGGAAAATCGGCGGCAAGCACTGCTCGCTGATCTGCGACGGGTTCGGCGATCGTGATGGCGGCTGCCGCGTAGCCGTCCTCCAGCAACCCGGCGACGATCGCACGCGTCATGTTGCCGCCACCGATAAAGGCGACCTGATGTTCACTCATACGCTTCTTTCTCCGAATACTGCCGTGCCGATGCGGACTATTGTTGCGCCTTCCAGGACCGCTGCACGGTAATCGTCGCTCATCCCCATCGACAGCGTGTCGGTGTCGATGCCATCGGCGCGTAGCGATTCTGCCATCTCGCGAAGCCGCGCGAACGGTTTTCGTTGCTCGTCGAGGTCGCGTCGAATCGCCGGCAGGCACATCAGCCCGCGCAGCCTGAGATTCGGCAGCTCGCTGCACGCGGCGGCCAGATCCGGCAGCTCGTCGGGGAGAATCCCGGCCTTGCTGGCCTCGTTGTCGACGTTCACCTGGATGCAGACATTGAGCGGTTCGCGAAAGCCCGGCCGCTGCAGCGAGAGGCGTTTCGCGGTCTTTAGTTTGTCGATGGTGTGAACCCAGTCAAAGTACTCGGCGACCACCCGTGTTTTATTACTTTGCAGGTGGCCGATGAAGTGCCAGGTGAGGTCTAAGTCGCGGCTTTCACGGATCTTCTCGACCGCCTCCTGGACAAGATTCTCGCCGAAATCACGTTGCCCGGCAGCGTGCGCTGCGAGGACCTTGTCGAGCGACTGCCTTTTGCTCACGGCAAGCAATTTGACGGTGTCGGGCTCACGTTCAGCCTCTACCGCTGCTTTCGTCAGCAAATCGCTGATTTTTGCAAGGTTTTCCGTGACTCCAATCACGTTTTGGTCCGATTGCTTCGCTATACTAGGCTCAATTCTGTGCCGGGTTATGGTAAGTCCGGCATCCACAAATGAGGGAGAAATATGGCCGTCGACGTTGCCCAGCTATTGTCGTTCACGGTAAAGAACAACGCCTCTGACCTGCACCTTTCGGGTGGCGTGCCGCCTATGATTCGCGTCGATGGTGACATCAAGCGAGTCAATATGCCGGCGCTGACCCATAAGGATGTCAATAGCATGGTGTACGACATCATGAATGACAAGCAGCGCAAGGATTATGAGGAGTTTCTTGAAACGGACTTTTCCTTCGAAATCCCGAAGCTGGCGCGTTTTCGCGTCAATGCCTTCAACCAGAACCGTGGTTCGGCGGCCGTATTCCGGACCATTCCGTCCGAAATTCTCACGCTCGAGGATCTTGGCGCGCCACCGATTTTTAAAGACATCTCGATGTACCCGCGCGGCATCGTGCTGGTCACGGGACCGACCGGATCGGGTAAGTCGACCACGCTTGCTGCGATGGTGGATTACATCAACGAAAACAAACCCGACCATATCCTGACCATTGAGGACCCGATCGAGTTTGTGCACGAGTCGAAGAAGTCCCTGATCAACCAGCGCGAAGTGCATCGCGACACGCTCGGCTTCAATGAGGCGCTGCGTTCGGCGCTTCGCGAGGATCCCGACGTGATTCTCGTGGGCGAAATGCGTGACCTCGAAACGATTCGCCTGGCATTGACGGGCGCCGAAACAGGTCACCTGGTGTTCGGCACGCTGCATACCAGCTCCGCGGCCAAAACCATCGACCGTGTGGTCGACGTTTTCCCGGCGG
>JBCAZN010000244.1:0-4714 GCA_038533035.1 Pseudomonadota bacterium | reverse complement strand
CAGCAGCCTGCTGCTAGGCAGGCATTTCAATATCCCGTTTGAGTCCCGGCAGTCTTTTCTGTTCAACGATTCGGCGCTCGCCGCGCAGGTACCGTATGTAACGGATGACCACCCTATTCAGTCCTGCACCCACTCTACGGCACGATCAGTAGCGACAGAGCGAATGTCACCGCTCTCGGCGGCATTGATCGCGGAGACGTTCGCAAGG
This sequence comes from Pseudomonadota bacterium, assembly GCA_038533035.1. Classification (GTDB taxonomy): domain Bacteria; phylum Pseudomonadota; class Gammaproteobacteria; order Steroidobacterales; family Woeseiaceae; genus UBA1847. Next base: position 4,506 of record JBCAZN010000244.1, on the reverse strand, counting down.
ATATGTTCGACGCCCAGATTTTCCGTGCAGTGCTTGCGCAGCAATTCGGCAAACTTGCCGGCATCGAGGTGGTAACCGTAGTTGACGACGAATGCGTATTCCGGCGTTGTAATTTGTTTGGGGGCGAGACAATCGGCAAACAATGCTGTTTGCGGCGTTACAGCATCGGCAAACGGTGCTGCATGATTTTGTTCAAGCCAGTCGGGTACAAGATTGGTTTCGGCATAGTCGCTCGGCACGCTGAATGGATGGCTATAGGTATCTCCTGACCCCATGCGCCAGTTCCGGAAAAACGTCCCTTGTTTGAAGCTCGCATCGCACTCGCGAAGAAAATCGGTTTCCGAAAGGCCGATGCGTTGCAAAGTCGACCGCATCGACGGCCAGGTGCCTTCACCGACACCAATCGTTGGAATGTCCGGCGACTCAATCAGCACCACGTCGACAGGTTGGTCTGTGTCCGAGTCAGCCTGATATTCAGCCGCAATGACACCCGCGGTCAGCCAACCTGCACTGCCGCCGCCGACGATGACTACCTTGGAAATACGCTCGCCCATAAGCCCATAATTATCCCACAGGAAGGCATCCGAATGTGCCAGAAGTGACTGTCAGGGAAGGGTTTTTTGGCTTGGTCTAGTTGAAATTACCGGATGCCTGCTGTGCACCTGCGACGACACGTTCAGCGACGCTGGCAATGAGCTCCGGTGTCGCATCAAAGCTCGAAAGTGTGCAGCTCACGGCGGCATTCACTTGGCCGGCGGTATCGAAAATCGGCGCGGCAACGCAGGTCAGGCCGCGCGTGATCTCTTCATCATCGACGGCATAGCCTCGCGCCGCGACGCTTTCAAGTTCATTGCGCAGTTTCTTTGTATCGGTAATCGTATTGCTTGTGTATTGCTCCAGCCGTCGACGCAATACGGCGGACACTGTCGCGGCATCCGCATGCGCAAGCAGCACTTTGCCCATGGCAGTGCAGTGCAACGGAAAACTTTTGCCGACCTCTGAGTGCAGTCGAACGATCAGGTCTTTCGGCTCGATTTTGTCGATGTACGTCCCATCCTTGCCGTTGCGAACGCCGAGCGTTGTGACGTAACCGGTTTCTGCATGCAGCTTTTCCAAAATTGGCCGGGCGATACGGCGTATATCGTAATTTGCCGTAACGGCGGCGCCGAGAGACGCCAGCGCGAGCCCGCCTTTATAGCGTCGCGAGGACGAATCGTAGGTGAGGGCGGTCAACTCAACGAGTTCATTGAGCAGGCGGTGCACGGTGGCTTTGGCGAGGCCCGTCTCGCGCACTACCTCGGAGAAACTCAAGCCATCGCCGTGATGCGCTGTCGCTTCAAGAATTCGAAAGCCTTTCGTGAGTGCACTCATTGTGATTCCTGGTCGCGGCACTTGACAACGCCGCTGAATGAGCGCCAAATAGTATCGAAAATAAAACTAAGTTTCAAATATGAAACAAATAGATTATCAGATCAGTTGTCAGGGGCATTATGAATATCGATGAAATTCTAAGCGGAACGCCCGTCGTTCCGTTGATTCAGGCCGATGATCCGGCGGTCGCCGTGAAAACGTCCAGAGCACTTGCCGCGGGCGGTTTGCAGGTTGCCGAGGTGGTGTTTCGCACCGACCGCGCGCTCGAATGCCTGCAGGCCGTCGCCGACGAGGTACCCGAAATGATTGCAGGTGCCGGTACCGTGTTAACGGCATCGCAGGCTCAGGCAGCACTCGACAACGGCGCCAAGTTTATTGTTTCGCCGGGTCTCGACGATGGTGTAGTCGCTGTCGCCAAGGACAACAACGTGCCCATTTATCCGGGCACGATGACACCGAGCGAAGTGCAGCACGCATTTAACCTCGGGCTGGACACCGTGAAATTTTTTCCGGCATCCATCGCGGGCGGCGTACCCGCGTTGAAAGCACTCGCAAGTGTTTTCCGGACGATGAAATTCATGCCGACCGGCGGCGTCAGTCCGGGCAATCTCAGCGAGTTTCTCGCCGTGCCCGCTGTCCTGGCGTGCGGCGGCAGCTGGCTAACGCCGGGCGATGCAATCGCCGCAGATAACTATCAAAAAATAACCGATCTCGCCGCCGAGGCAGTCGCCATCGCGCGCGAGGCAAGAGGATAAAACAATGGGTAAGTTTGTAACGTTTGGTGAAATTATGCTGCGGCTCAAGTCGCCCGGCCATGAGCGTTTCTTCCAGTCACCGTCACTCGAGGCAACCTTCGGTGGTGGTGAGTCCAATGTTGCGGTCGCGCTGGCGAACTACGGATTCGATGCCGCGTTTGTTACCGCACTTCCCGACAACGATATTGCCGATGCCTGCGTCCGTGAAGTGCGCAGTTTTGGCGTCGACGTCAGCGGCATTCGGCGTTCCGGCGACAGAATGGGCATCTACTTCCTCGAGGGTGGAGCCAATCAACGACCGAGCAAGGTCGTTTACGATCGCGCGCATTCAGCGATCGCCGAATGCGGTCCGGGCGATTTCGACTGGGCCAACGTATTCGACGGTGCCGAATGGTTTCATATCACGGGCATTACGCCAGCGCTGAGCCAGTCTGCTGCCGATCTTTCGATCGAAGCCTGCAAAGCAGCCAAAGCAGCAGGCGTGACGGTCTCGTGTGACTTCAATTTTCGCGGCAAACTGTGGAAATACGGCAAGACGGCGCCCGAAGTCATGCAGGAACTCGTGAAATACGTCGATGTCGGCATTGCGAATGAAGAGGACTGCCAGAAGTCGCTGGACATTTCGGTGGATGTGGATGTGCACACCGGTGAACTCGATACCACGAAGTACGAGGCGCTGTCAGAAAAAGTGCTCGAGATCTACCCGGATATGTCGATCATTGGCATTACGCTGCGTGAAAGCCGCAGCGCCGATACCAATGGCTGGTCGGCATGCATGCGTGATGCCGATGGCTTCAAGCTGTCACGGCACTACGAAATTACCGACATCATCGATCGCGTCGGTGGCGGCGATAGTTTTGCGTCCGGGTTTATTGCCGGCCTGAAGCTTTACGAAGATCGCCAGCAGTCACTCAATTACGCGGTTGCGGCGAGCTGCCTGAAGCACTCGATCTCGGGCGATTTCAATCGGGTCTCCCGATCAGAAGTCGAGAATCTGATGGGCGGTGACGCATCAGGTCGCGTGCAGCGCTAGCCAGCTTAGTCGTTCTGAAGTCGTTGCTTTAGCTGGTAGTCGTACAGCGACGGCACAGACTGCAATTCGACGTTCAACATTTCGACATACGGCGTGGGTCGATAGTCCAGTTCGAACTCGCGGTTGCCATGCAACCCGACGATCCTGGCCATCGGCCCTTCGTCCGTGCCGAGAATCTTTACCGACTCATCGGAATAAGTGCCGCCGTTAATCAGCACGCGCAGGTTCCATGTCGTGTTGAACGCACCGTGCCCGGGCTGCCAGTAACCTGCGCCGCTACCATCAAAAACCACGGCAACCGGACCTTCGTCTGATTCGGTCGCTCGGCTGTGCAACGTGACGTTATCGAACAAATTCTGATGGTTTGAGCCGGCATGCTGGTCAAGTATCGGGTTAACGAATACTTCTGCGTCCTTGTAAACGCATTTCGTCGATTGCGTATTGAAGGTCAGCGAGTGCAGCACCGGGTTCAGGACTTTGACGTTTTCCGCCAGCACGTTGTGCACATTGCCCATGTGTACGCCGTAGTGTGCCCTGCGTTCGCCATCGGACGTGATATCGAGATAAGTCAGGTTGGCGCTGCTGTAGCTCAGGATTCCGGCATCGGCATTCGTAACGCGAATGTTTCGCGCCCAGGAGTCGTAGGCTGTCGTGAAATAGATGCCGTTGTAGCCCTGTTCCATGTGATGCCCGAACCACGGTGCGTTTGGAAATTCCAGGTGCAGGTCCTCAATGCCGACTTCCTTCAGGCCGTCCCAAGCGGCGATCTGTGCGGGGATATTCGGATTGACGTCATGCAACAGCGGATCGGAAAGCGTAACCGTCGTGCCGCTAACGGTGACGACACGCGCAATCTGTCGAACGAGCGGTCGCTCGGGAAAACTCCAATGGTGTGAGCCCGCCGTGTTGGCCTCTGACCCGTATAGCGACCGGATAATACCGGCGCCGGGCCCTTCACGGTTGATCCATTGCACCTGCACGATGTCGCCTTCGCCCAGCTTTGATGCGTCGGACACTGTCATGGTTTGCGAGCCACGACGACCGGATTCAATTCCGCTAAGCGGTTCTATGACCGGATCGTACTCGGTGAGATAGGCCGCCGTACGTGTCCCGGGTTTCTGGATCCAGAGGAATCCGCCACTCCAGGAATACTCGGAAAAATAGTCGTCAAGGTTCTTGTCGGGTTCGCGCTGCCGCTTGTCGAGGTCGACCAGGTATTTGCGTAACTCGTCGAGCGACGAACTCTTGTCGACCTGATTTAGCGGTCGCGGAAACCAGAGCGTCGTGCCGCCGGGTCCCGAGCCTTGCCCCTGTAAAACGATGTTTGACCGTTCAATCTTCAGCACT
>JBCAZN010000243.1:0-4729 GCA_038533035.1 Pseudomonadota bacterium | reverse complement strand
GAACGCATCACCAAGCGGCTGAAGCGCAAACCCGCGCAAGGTACGCATTGCCTGGTCTACGTGAAACCGGACAACTTCGGTCATGTCCGCGACAAGATTGGCATCCTGCGCTCGGAAGAGGTGCTCGCCCAGTTTGCCGAGGAAGTGCGCAAGCGCATGCATCCTCGTGACGTTGCCGGACGCTTCGAGGGCACCTCAATCATGCTGCTGCTCGAACGCGGTTCAGCGCGTGATGCGCAGGTCTGGGGCAAACAGCTTTGCAAGCATATCGCAGCGCAGACTTTCGATGTCGACGATCATTCGACGAATCTCACTTGCACCGTCGGTGCCTGCGCGACCAACGAAGTTTTCGAAACGCTGGACGACTTTGTGACTGCAACCGTTTCGGCGCATGAACTCGGCAAACAGTCCGGTGGCAATACCTCGTACCTCGACGAAAGCGCAGACGAAGACACCAAGCAAAAGGAATTTGATGCGATCTGGGTGAAGCACTTGAAGACCGCGCTCATGGAGGATCGTTTCCGACTCGCACAATTGCCCATTGCGGGCCTGCGCAGCGACTCGATTCGCATGTATGACCTGCTGGTGCGCATGATCGACGAACAGGGCAACTCGATTCTGCCATCCGAGTTCCTGCCGGCAGCCGAACGCAACAACATGATGAAAAACATCGACCGCTGGATGATGCAGGCCGCGGTACGATTTTGTAACGAGCAGGACGCCGACCGGGTATTCGTACGCCTCTCGCGCCAGTCCATTCTTGATGCCTCAACGGGTTCATGGCTCGAACAAAAACTCGATGAGGAAGGCTTCGACTGTTCCCGTATTGTTATCCAGGTTCCCGAACGCGACGCAGCGAAACACATCAAGCAGACGCAGACACTCGTCAACCATGCACGCAAGCTTGGTATTGGCTTTGCGATCGAACACTACTCGGTGGACTGCGAACGCTTCCAGATTCTCGATATCCTGAAACCGGACTACATCAAGATCGACGGCGAACTCATGCATTCGCTGATGACCGATTCATCGATGCAGGGCGTGGTTACGAAGATCGTCAAGGGCGCCCAGGAGCGGGACATCAAGACGATTGCCGAACGCGTCGAAAACGCCAACGCGATGGCCGTGCTTTTCCAGCTGGGCCTCGACTTCATGCAGGGGCATTATGTCCACGAGCCGGAAGTTGTTCTGGAACAACGTGAGGACGTGGCGGAAACGTCACTCGAGGCCCTCGTGGCATCGACCGGTAACAAGGCAATCGCCTCCTGACATTATGAGTGTGACGCACGTCACACTTCGATTGTGGAACCACGCGCTAACGCTTTGGCCGTGCCAATTTGTAAAATGACGTACGCTCAAGGAATGACACCCGCGGGGTATGCGAAAGTGAAAAACGCTGTACATCGATCATCGAGGTCCAATCGTGCCGTACCGGCACTACTCGCCGTAGGCGGCAGCCTGGCTGCACTACCGGCCGCTGCGCTGGAGCTGGGCGAGATCACGGTCCATTCGAACCTAGGGCAACCATTGCGTGCCAGCATTGCTTACGCGCTTGCCCCCACCGAGTCGATGGGCAACAGCTGTGTCTCGATCGGTCCCGCCGCCGTTGGTCTGCCCGGTATCGGCCCGGCAACCGTCAGCGTCGCCAATGGCGTCATCAATCTGACCGGCGCTACCCCGCTTCGCGAGCCGATGGTTTCGGTACGCCTTGTCGTTGATTGCCCGTACTCGCCGAACCTGAGCCGCGAGTACATGATGTTCATTGACCCCCCGACCTATGATGCGCCACGCGCTGCCGAGGCGGCTGCGGCGACGTCGCGTGCAGCAACTCCTGTGACGAGCGTTGCTCCTGCGCCGGCACCACGGGCGGTCAGTCGCCCGGCCCCGGTCGCCGACATTGCGCAGGGCAGCACAATTCGGGTACCGGCCGGTTCAACGCTGGGTGAGATTGCACAACGTATCGAGAATCGCACAACCTCGCTTTGGCCGACGGTGAACGCGCTGTTCGAAGCAAATCCCGATGCATTCATTGATAACGATCCGAATAAACTCAAAGCCGGCGCACTGCTGACGATTCCCGCATCGCTGGGCACCGTCGTTGCGACGACAGAATCCGCACCAACGAAAACGATAGAAACCGTGGCGGTCGCGGCAACGCCAGCGCCTGCTGTCGACGCGTCGCAAAGCAACGTCGCGGAACAACCCGCTGTCGAGGAACCAACGGCTGCATACAGCGCTGCGAACGAAGCCGTCGAAATGACCGGCGACCTGCAGCCAGGTGACATCATTGTTTCGGACAATCCGTTCGTCGAGCCACAACCGGCCGAAACGGTAGTCATCCCGGACACGCAACTGGATGGCCCGCAAACGACCTCAACATCACCGAATGCATTGACGCAAATCGTTGTGCCGAAAAGCGAACCGACCGGCACAAGCAGCTGGGTCTGGTGGCTCGGCGGCGCCGGCATAGTTGCGCTGCTTGGCTTGTTCCTGTTTGGGCGACGTTCCAGTACCACACCGGCGCCAGTAGCGCCCTCGGAGCTCGACAACACGCTTAACCGCCGCCGCACTGACACCGTTACGGAAGAAGCGCTGGTCGTTGAAGAGCTGGAATTCAATCCGGATGCGAGCTACGACCTCGATGACGATTCACCGACAGAGGAAAATCTCGTTCTTGACGCCGACCTGGTAACGGGCTCGGGACTTGCGGGCGGTACTGAAGTCGACGTGAAACAGGACTTTGGCTTCGCCGCCACGGCGGAAGTCGATGTTGAACTGCCGTTTGAGCCCGTCGCTTCCGTGACCTCGGATGAAACTGACATCCTGCCGCCACCGACAGTCGAAGAAAGCTCCATTCTTAAGAACGAGGTACTGCCGGGTCAGGAAGACGAATACGACATGTCAGTCATTCTCGACGCGACAAAGATGCCACAGCCGGAAGAAGTGACCGAACACGACCTCAAGGCTGTCGAGGTGCAACACGACGAGAATATGATCGACGCCGACAGCTATACGATCACACGTGAAATCGACTACGAAATCCTCGAGCAGGACTACGAGGACGAACTAACAGCGACACAGGCGCTCAATGAGGAAATCGCGCGTGCTGCAATCGACCTGGCCGAGCGCATGGAAGACAGCGACGCCACGGGCGAGTCCGGTGAAACGGCTGTCCTGCCGATGGCTTCAGTAACTGAGCTCGACGTCACGACAGAAATGCCGGCCGCAAATTCGGACGAGGTCATCGAACTCGACGCCACCGCCGAAATGCCGGTTGATTCGAACGACGATAGCGAAGCCGACACGTCCACGATGAAGGTCGAATCAGGCAAGCGCGGCTAGTTAGGTACAAGCACCCACGAAAAAGGCAAGGGCCCGTTGGGAAAAGATCGATTTGCGCCTTTCAGTGAAGCGAATCGACTTTTCCCAACGGGCCCTTGCCTTTTTTGCAGTTTATTCTACGCCGACCAGTCTTTGCACCTTTCGCCAGCCTTTCGGTAGTAACGAACCGCGTAATGCGCGGTCGCCGTAGTAGTCATCGAGGTCGTCCCATTTCAGCGTCATCTTGCGCGTGCCGGCATAGACCTCCAGGCTGCCGTCTTCGGGAACGACCGCAGCCGCGACCATTTGCTCGTCGCCGCTTTTGTACTTCGGCCCCGGAATATTAATCAGCTTGTTGCCCTTGCCCTTGGCGAGCTCCGGCAGCTCTTCCATTTCAAACACGAGCAGACGGCCGATGGAACTCACGGCCGCGATCAGGCACTCGGTATCTGCGGGCACCGGCGCCGGCACCACCGCCTTACCGCCGGTCGGAACCCTCAAGATAGATTTTCCTGCCTTGTTACGTGAAACAAGATCGTTGAGATTGGCGACAAACCCGTAGCCCGCGTCACTGGCCAGCAGGTAACGCTGGCCTTCGGGACCGATCATGGCGCCACAAAATGTCGAGCCGTCGGGTGGCTTGAAGCGACTCGACAACGGTTCGCCCTGGCCGCGTGCTGACGGCAGGGTGCCGGCCATCACGCTATAGACGCGCCCGGTGCTGTCCAGGAACATCGCGAGCTGGTTGCTGCGACCCTGTGCCGCCGCAAGATAGCTGTCGCCCGAGCGGTAGTTGAGCGTCTCCGGATCGATCTCGTGCCCTTTTGCTGCGCGCGCGTAGCCGGCCTGCGAGAGCACGACCGTAACGGGCTCGCTTGCAACAAGCTGCGTCTCATCGAGGGCCGCGGCGGCGTCGCGCTCGACGATTTCGGTACGCCGCGCGTCGCCGTAGGCGTCCGTATCCTCAAGAATTTCTTTCTTGATGAGCGTCTTGAGGCGCGCGGCGCTCTTCAGCGTTTTTTCAAGGCTGTCGCGCTCTTCATTGAGCTCATCCTGCTCACCCTTGATCTTGAACTCCTCAAGCTTGGCAAGATTGCGCAGGCGCAGGTTCAGGATCGCTTCGGCCTGGATGTCCGTGAGTTTGAAGCGCTTCATGAGCTTCGGCTTCGGTTCGTCCTCCTCGCGAATGATCTTGATGACCTCGTCGATGTTCAGGTACGCGACGAGCAGGCCATCCAGAATATGCAGGCGATCTTTGACAATCTGCAGACGATGCCCGAGACGGTTCTTGACCGTTTCCTTGCGGAAGGTCAGCCACTCCTTGAGCATTTCCACCAGCGTGAACATGCGCGGCCTGCCATCGAGTCCGATAACGTTCATGTTCACGCGCAGCGTACGCTCAAGAGAA
>JBCAZN010000242.1:0-4755 GCA_038533035.1 Pseudomonadota bacterium | reverse complement strand
GACATCCCGGCCCCCTCTACTCGACAGGCGTATCTATGACGATGCTCACCGTTGGTTCGTCACCTTTCGTAAACAATTGACCGCCGAACCAGTCGCCCGGCTGCGCGATTGCATTGCCGCTGAGCGAAACCCGGGCAACTACCTCGAAGCGCGCAAATGCCGACAGCGTTCGCCCGGGAACCATGGCATCACGATCGCCGAGTTCAACAACCATCGGATCCGCGTCAAGCACGCGACGGGCAACTGCAATGGGCGGCGACGGTTGCGCCGGGTCACGCGCAATGACAAACAATGTGGCACCGGCCGGCAATGTTGAGGCTGCCTCGTTGGACAAAGTAATACTCGCGGTCACAACAGTCCCGGACGATTCGGCCGGCGCGGAATCGATCGCCGGCGCGGATGTTCCGCTGCGCCAGACTGTGATCTGCCGCTGCATCGACTCGCGCACATCCTCTGGCGGCGCGGCGACCCGCATGATGGCCTCCCAGCGGTCGGCCGCCAAACTGAGCTCGCCACGGGCAGCGGCGATATAGCCACCATAGAACAGCGCGGTCGGTTGCATGGGCGCAAGCTCCAGTACCCTTTCGTACGCCACCGCCGCCTTGTCGAACTGTTCGAGCGTTTGATAGGAACGCGCCATCAACAGCCAGCCTTCGACATTCTCGGGTTCGCGCTGCAGGCGAGCCTCGAGCTGCGCGATCATCGCATTGACGTCGGGCTGTTCGGCCGCTCCCGATTTGACGCCGGGGCTGCCGATCTGCTGGTACAAGCCCGCCGACACGCCCACGACAACCACGATGACGCCGGCCAGCATGGGCGTCAGCCGCCCTCTGCTGCGAAACAGCGGCCAGACGACAAAAGCAAGCGCCAGCACTAGCAGCGCGCCAAAAATAATCCACAGGGTCACTGGGCGGCGTCCTCCGGCACGTCGTCGATCGGCATTGACGCGCGGTGCTTCAAAACGCGCACGAATCCGACCGCACCGGCCAACAGCAGCACAAACGGCAAGATCCACAACAGCAGTGTTTTACCGCTCTTCCTTGGGCTGTACAGCACGAAGTCGCCGTAACGTGTAACAAGAAAATCGGCGACTTCTGCGTCTGTTTTACCGTCTTCGAGCAAACGACGAATTTCACGCCGCAGATCGGCCGCGATGAACGCATTGGAGTCTTTGATATTCTGGTTCTGGCACGTCACGCAGCGGACCTCGGCGATCAGGCGCTCGTAGCGCGCCTGCAGTTCCGGGTCATCGAATGCCTTGTCGGTATCTATCGCCGCCACACCAACGGCGAATACCAGCGACAACACAACGGCAGCAAATCGCTTCATTGCGCGCTCATCCTCTCGATTCGGGGAACGAATTCCTGATCCCAAAGCTCCCAGCTTAAAGGACCCGTAAAGCGATAAACGACCTCACCCTGTGCGCTGATCAGAAACGTTTCGGGCGCACCATAGACGCCCCAGTCGATACCGACGCGGCCGTCTTCGTCAAATCCCGATTTGACGTACGGGTTACCCAATCGACCGAGCCATTCAAGCGCGGTGGCCCGATTGTCACGCCAATTAATGCCGTAGATAGGATACTCGCCCTGTTGTGCGAGCTGATTCAGGAATTCGTGCTCGGCGCGACAGCCGACACACCAGGTTGCCCAGACATTGACCAGGGATATTTGCCCGCGAAGATCGGCATTGCTGACGCGACGCTCAGGGTCGATCACTGCGGGAAGATCAAATTCCGGGGCCGGCTTGCCGACGAACTGCGACGGCAGCGCGCTCGGATCACGCGTGCCGTCGAGCCCGATATAAAAAAACACAACGAGTATGACGACGCCGACAAGCGGCAAAGCAAAGCGCGTCATGCATTACTCTCCGCCGCTTTGCTCGCCTGGTCCGCCGTCTTGCGCACGTTAACGCGATAACGCCGGTCACTGACGGCGATCAGGCCGCCGATGGCCATGATGAATGCGCCCAGCCAGATGAAGCGGATCAGCGGCTTGTACTGCACGCGCACACTCCACGCATTGCCACCCAGCGGATCACCCAGCGCCACGAACAAGTCCTTGTTCCAGGTGGCGTGAATGCTGGCTTCTGTCATCGGGTTTTGCTGGACGAGATACGTTCGCTTCTGCGGTCGCACCGTCGCGACATACTCACCGGCGTCGCGAATTTCGATCACCGCCTCGATCGCCGAATAATTCGGTCCGTCGACATTGCGAAGTTCACGCATCTCGAATTCGTAACCCGCCACTTCGAGCGACTCACCGGGACGCATTGATCGATCCGCTTCGATGCCGAACGCGGAAACAATACAAGCGCCGATGACAAATACACCCATACCGAGATGCGCCACCGACATGCCCAGCGCCGAACGGGTTATTCCGGCGGCACCTTTTTCACGGCGCCAGGACCGGATCGGCTGGACGAGTGACGACGCGACGATCCAGACTGCCGCGACCGTGCCCACCACCAGTAACAGCGTTACGCGACCGTAGAACATCAGCGGCAGCAGCACACCACCGACAATGCCGATGATCGCCGGCGTGCGCAGCGTGTTCATCAAACCGCCTTTCGCCTGTTTGCGCCACGCGGTGTGCATGCCGACGCCGATCAGGAATACGAGCGGCAACATCGGCACGAGGAAGGCGACTTCGAACCACGGGGCGCCAATTGAAATTTTGCCACCATTGACGAGCTCAACGATCAACGGCGCGAGCGTGCCAAGCAGCACGAGTGTTGTCGCAACGACGAGCAACACATTGTTCAGCAGCAGAAACGTCTCTCGCGAGACCGGCGAAAACCCGGCCTGGGAGTCGAGGCTGGGCGCACGCCAGGCGTACAGCGCCAGTGCGCCGATGATGACGAACGCCAGAAAACCGAGAATAAAGTAACCGCGCGTCGGATCCGTCGCGAACGCGTGCACCGATACGATAATGCCGGAGCGCACCAGGAACGTACCGAGCAAACTCAGCGAATAGGCCGAAATTGCCAACAGCAGCGTCCAGCTCGTGAACAGGCCGCGCTTTTCGGTCACGGCCAGCGAATGGATGAGTGCGGTGCCAATCAGCCAGGGCATGAACGAGGCGTTCTCGACCGGATCCCAGAACCACCAGCCGCCCCAACCCAGCTCGTAATAGGCCCACCAGCTGCCCAGTGCGATGCCGATTGTCAGGAACAGCCACGGCACCGTTGTCCATGGCCGCATCCAGCGCGCCCATTCACGGTCGAGTTTGCCGCTGATCATCGCCGCAATCGCAAACGCGAACGCCACCGAAAAACCGACGTAGCCGATATAAAGCAGCGGCGGATGAATCGCGAGCCCGGGATCCTGCAGTAACGGATTGAGATCCGCGCCATCGATCGCCGCAGGCACAAGTCGCTCAAACGGGTTCGAGGTCAGTAACGCAAACAGAATCGAACCGACAGACAGCACACCCATGACGCCGACGACACGCGCCAGCATCGCTTTCGGCAGTCCGTCGCTGAAACGTGTGACGGCCAGCGTCCAGGCGGCGAGCAGCAGTATCCACAACAGCCACGAACCCTCGTGAGCGCTCCAGACCGCCGAAATCTTGTAGCCGGTCGGCAGCGCCAGGTTTGAATGGTTCGCGACATAGAGAACTGAAAAGTCGTCGTGCAAAAACGCCCATGTCAGCGCGGCGTAGGAAATCGCAACCAACACGAACTGTCCCAGCGCTGCGGGCCGCGCAACGGCCATCATGGCATCGTCATTACGATGCGCGCCCAACAGCGGCAAAACCGCCTGGCAGGCGGCCAGCGTAAACGCAAGAATCAGCGCAAACTGCCCAATCTCCGGAATCATTCCTGACCACACTCCGCCGGCGCATCCGCCTGGCTCGCGGTTTTGTCCTGGACGTGCTTCGCCATCTGCGCGGCGACTTCGGGTGCCATGTAGTTCTCGTCGTGTTTTGCAAGAATTTTGTCAGCCATGAACACGTCGCCATCGCCCATACGACCATGCGCGACAACACCCTGCCCGTCGCGGAACAGGTCCGGCAGCACGCCCGTATAGCGAACGCCCAGGCTGCACGCCATGTCGGTAACCTCAAAGGCAACCTCGAGTGAACCGTCGGCACGCTCGATGCTACCGTCAACCACGAGACCGCCAATCCGGAAGTTGCGATTCTGCGGGTATTCACCGGCGACCACGTCGCTGATCTCAATGAAGAACATCATGTTGTCTTCGAACGCACGCAGCGTCAGGCCGGCCGCAATCGCGATACCCAGTACCGCGAGGCCAACCGCAAGCATGCGTTGTTGGCGCGGCTTCATTCGCGATCCTCCAGCGCTTTGATGCGTACCTCGACTTCTCGGTAAATGCGTCGATGACGCGCCCGCGAGAATATATCCATGGCGATAACGACGAGGAACGTAATGCCGAAGCAGCTCCACACGTAAATACCGTATTTACCCATCGCCAATGCTTCCATCAGCGCTTACCTCCCGGTGCCAGCATCAATTCTCGTACCCAGCGCGTGCGGCGTTCACGAGACAGCACCTCTGTTTTCAAACGCAACGCAAACATGCCGCCAAACAACAACGTAAATCCAATAAGGTTTGCGAATAACGGCGTACGCATCGAAGCGTCCATCGTGCCCTTGCGAAATACCGTCTGCCCCTGGTGCAGCGAACTCCACCATTCAACGGAGTAATGCACGATGACCACGTTCACGACACCGACAATCGCCAGAACAGCGCACGCCTTGTCCGCCTTCGCGGTATCGTCAATCGCCGAGC
>JBCAZN010000241.1:0-4759 GCA_038533035.1 Pseudomonadota bacterium | reverse complement strand
CACGCGATACCAGGCACCGTACCCGTGATCGATCATATGCTGCCACGCGTAGTGCCAGATGCGGTCATACCACTCGGCGTATTTGTCGTTACCGGTTTGTCGCCAGAGCCGCGCACTGGCAGCAATCGCTTCTGCGTGGACCCAAAAATACTTGTCGGAATCGCAAATCTCGCCGCCCGGTGCGAAGCCGTAAAAAATTCCACCATTCGTATCGTCCCAACAGGCTTCGAGCGCGCGATCGAAGAGCTCGATGGCGCGGGCCACCATCCAGTCTTCGGTTTGATGACTGTGCAGAGTCAGCAGCAACTTCGACCACTCGACCTGGTGCCCCGGCTGAAATCCCCAGGGACGATAGAGATTTTTCGGGTCGCTCCTGTTGTACTCCCAATCGATTTCCAACTCGCTCGTGAAATGCTCCCAGACGAGCCCGCCCGATTTGGCAGCAAGATCGACCGTCACGAGCTTTGCAAGATCGCAGGCGCGATCAAGATATCGAGCATTGCCGGTTGCCACGAAAGCGGCAATCAACGCTTCGCAGCTGTGCATATTGGCGTTTTGTCCGCGGTAACCGTCGATAACCGACCAGTCTGGTGTCGCCTCGTCCGCGTACAGACCGAGCGCGTCGTCCCAAAGCCGCGACTCCATGATGTCCCAGACGGTCTCGATGTCATCAGCGGCACGATTGTCGCCGATTTCATGCGCAGCAGCCGAAGCGAGCATCACGAACGCCAGCCCATAGCAATGATTGGTCTGGTCGTCCGCCGTGTGACCCGTCGTGAGGGTCCAGTGGTAGCCGTGCCTCGAATCGTCCCAGTGATGCGCGCGAAGATAGTCGATTCCGTGCAAAGCGAGCTCTCGGAAACTATCGTCACCAAATAATTCGTAGGCCTTGCAGTAGTTGAACACCATGCGGCCGCTGCTAACGAGATGCCGGGTGTCCGGATCGAACACGGTGCCGTCGTCTTTGAAGTTCTGGAAGTACCCGCCGCTTGGATCGACGACGTTCGGCGCGTAGAAATCGAGAATTGACCTTATGTGATCGCGCAGAAACTTTTCGCTTCGAAAGTCCATCGCAGCGACGCGCCTTACATGCCGCCGGCTTTCTTGAGTAATTCCTCAAAGCGCGAGGTGTCCGCCGCAACGGGCAGGAACGGCCGCCTTGCAGCGCCCATGTCGAACCCGAGTGTTCGCAGGCCATGCTTGATACCGGGCACGACCCCCGGTGAGATGCGCAACAGTTCATCGATCACATCATTGACGATGCCCTGCACTTCGCGAGCTTTGTCCATGTTCCCGGCGCGCACGGCGTCGTAGATCTCAAGGTAACGCCGCGGCATCATGTTGTAAGTGCTGCCGATTCCGCCGACCATGCCCATCGCGAGACCGCCTGTCAGCATTTCGTCGGGACCGTTGAATATTGCGGCGTCCGGCACCTCGCGCAGCAGGCGTTCTGCGCTGAAGAAGTTCATGTCCGTGTGCTTCGAGCCGATAACATTCGGAATGCGCAGCATCTCGACCTGAATGTCGGTCGACACACCGCGACCCGTCATGCCCGGAATGTTGTACAACAGCACGGGTACGTCGCTCAGTTCGGCGAGCTCACGATAGTATTCGACGACTTCGGCGTCGGTGTGACTGAAATAGAACGGTGGCGTCGAGGACACGACGTCGTAGCCGTTAGCCCCGGCGAAACGTGTTAATGCATGCGCGTCTCGCGCAGACAATGCGCCGACCTGTGCGATCAGGAAACCACGCCCGTTAACCGTCTCGGCGACGAACTGCATATAGGCGCAGCGTTCGGCAACACTTTGAAAAAACCCTTCGCCCGAACTGCCGCCGATATAGAAACCGTGAACACCCACTTCCAGGTGTTTCTCGATCAGGGGACGCGCGCGTTCGGCCGCCAGCTCACCGCTCTCATCGAACGGCGTAACAAGGGGAACGACAATACCGCCAATTTTCGGCGTGCTCGACATGTCGGAACGACCTATTCCAGAAACTTCGGCTCTTCCCACCACGGGAAGAATTCGGGCATATCCTGGCTGACCTTGTCAGGGAATTTCGCGGCACGTTTTTCAAGAAATGCGGTCGTGCCTTCTTTCGCATCGGCCGATTTGCCGCGTTCGACCATGCCCTGCGTATCGAGCCGGTGCGCGACGATCGGATCATCGGCACCGAGCATGCGCCAGAACATCTGCCGAATAACAGCGTTCGAGACCCGTGAGTTCGACGCGAACTCGCGCGCAAGCTCATAGGCGGCAGGCAACAGGTCGTCCGGCTCGTGAATGCTGCGCAGCAGTCCGGCCTCAAGCGCTTCTTCGGAGCGGAATATGCGCGCCGACATGGCCCACTCGAGTGCCTTGCTGATGCCAACCAGCCGTGGCAGGAACCAGGACGAGCAACCCTCGGCGATGATGCCGCGCGCCGCGAACACCATGCCCATTTTGATGTTGGGCGCTGCAATGCGCACATCGGCAGCCAGCGTCATTGTGAGACCAACGCCGACCGCGGGCCCGTTGAATGCCACGATAACGGGCTTCAGGCTGCGGAATATGCGTCTGGAGGCGGCGCCGCCGCTGTCGCCGAGTTCGTCGAGGCCCGGTTGCTTGCCGGCGCGCTCAAACGTTGAGCCGCCCGCGCCGGACAGGTCGGCGCCTGCACAAAAGCCACGACCGGCGCCCGTAATAACCACCGCGCCGATAGCGTCGTCTGCATCGGCGGCATCAAACGCGGCGATCAGATCATTGAGCATCTGGCCGTTCCACGCGTTCAGGCGATCGGGCCGGTTCAATGTAATGGTCAGAATTTCGTCTTTTACGTCATACAGAATGGTTTCGAATTCCATAAATCACCGATACGTCAGCAATGGTTCACCGGTTGTCTCTGCCAGTGAACGAATGAACATGTGATCATTAAAGCTGGACAGCGAGATTTTGTCGCCGCTGTACAGCAAGCGGGTAATCGAGCAGTTGATCAGCGGCTCATAATACTTGTAAACCTGGTCCGCCGACGCGCCGAGCACGTAGGCAACGACTGTGGCAATGGTGCCGCCGGATGTGAAAATGCCGACCGTCTTGCCGGAGCCCTCACGCGCAATGATTTCATCGATTGCGGTTTGCACCTTGCCGGAGTACTCAGCCCAGCTCGGATAGTCAGTGCTGTCGGTGTCCGCTGCGACCCAGTGATTGAAGACGATCTCGAGCGCCTTCTGAAACGCCTTGGACGACGTTTTGCCCTCTTTCACCAGCGCATCAAGCGTCGGCGAACTCTTGGCAAGGTGCGGCACGAGGTGCTCGAAGATCTTGTCGGTCTCGATCTCGTTGAATCGCGCATCGACCTGGCAGTCAATGCCACCCGGCTGCGCCTCGAGCGCAAACGTCGCGGTTTTGATCTGGCGTTGCAGTTCGCCACTGTAGACGGCGTCAAAGGTTACGCCGCAGTCGCGCAGAAACTTGCCAAGCGCTTCTGCCTGGCGACACCCCAGTGGCGACAATCGATCGTAGTTAGCCGTTCCAAAAGACGCCTGCGCGTGTCGTAACAGGTAGAGTTCGGCCATCCCTGCACGCTAACTGAGTTTCCGGAAGATTCCAATGGAATCAGCACAGGCGGCATAATGGGCGGCAGGAATAACACCCCAAAAACATTTCGCCACCTTGCAGTAGGGAAACGCATGCGTATTAACAACGGCGGGCCTGCCGCCAGCCTCGACTCCATCGTCCTGTTTCCGTTCGATGACTACAGCATCCCGTTCCAGCACGGTGTGAAACTGCACCTTCAGGGTCGCCGCATCGGCGACAAGGCACCGGTCGTGCCGCTTGGCGAGCCCGGCGCACACGATAGCCAATGGATCGCGTTTTACGGCACGGTGCTCAAAGTCGATGGTGAGCTCTGGATGTGGTACCTCGGCCAGGGACCGGGCGAGGAATGGCACCAGCGTGTTTGCCTCGCAAAGAGCAAGGATGGTCGCAACTGGGAAAAGCCTGATCTTGGCCTCGTCGATTACAACGGCAGCAAGCGCAACAACCTTGTCGACATGGGTGACGACATGCACGTACAGGCGTGCGTGATCTTTCATGAACCCGACGATCCGGAACCGAACAAGCGCTTCAAAATGGCGTTCGAGACGCGCAAACACGGCTCGAAGTTTTCTGTTGCCTACAGCGCGGACGGCCTGACCTGGCAGGAAACAACCAACAACCCGGTTGCCGGCTGGTTCGAGATGGGCGGTGGTACCAAGCTGAACGGCTGCTACTACGTTGCGGGCCAGGGTGGCAGTCACGGCGTGGGAATTCGGCAGCTGGTGACAACGGCCTCGTACGATTTCGAGCACTGGCTCGAGGCGACGTGTTCCGGCCTGCGTCGCGGCGAGCGCTCGCCCACACCACCGATGGCCGGCAAGAATACCGGTGAACAGGTCCATCTTGGCGCTGCGCTGTGGAATCGCGGTAATGTCGTCATCGGCTTCTACGGCAAGTGGAACGGCCACCCGTCGAATGACCGGCGCATGCTGACCATGGACCTTGGGCTGGCAATCAGCAACGACGCCCTGCACTACAAGGAACCGATTCCCGAATTTCCGATCGTCGAGGCCGCCGAATTCAACTGGAGCTCGAAGAGCGACGGATCGCTGGCAGACACATT
Source organism: Pseudomonadota bacterium (assembly GCA_038533035.1). GTDB lineage: Bacteria > Pseudomonadota > Gammaproteobacteria > Steroidobacterales > Woeseiaceae > UBA1847. The sequence goes on along the minus strand of JBCAZN010000241.1, from coordinate 118 downwards.
CCCTGCCCTGATGCAGGGCCAGGGGTTTGAGAACCTCGGTGACGAAACGTTGTTCTGGTATGCACCGTGGCCCGAAGAAGCAAGCGATGGCGTTCGCGTCGCCAGCTGGCAGCGAGAT
>JBCAZN010000240.1:0-4783 GCA_038533035.1 Pseudomonadota bacterium | reverse complement strand
CTGAAATGGCTGCCTAACGCGATATCCCTGCTGCGCATTGCGCTCGTTCCGCCGACGCTGCTGCTAGTCATCGACGGCGAATACGGGTGGGCTTTGCTGTTGTTCTGGATTGCCGGTGCCTCCGACGGAATTGATGGTTATCTTGCACATCGTTTCGGTTGGGGAACGCGACTTGGCGCATTGCTTGACCCGATTGCCGACAAACTGCTGGTCGCGGGCATGTTCATAACGCTTGCGTACACGGGTCATATACCGGTCTGGCTGGCAGCCATTTCAGAGACATACAGAACCGCGGTCTGTTCAGGGTTCGTAAAAGAAGCGAAGATCGTCGCCCGACAGCCCGAAGCCCGGCTCCTCTTCGATCAGCCCGGCAAAGCGCAGTGCGCGGCGCAGTCTGTCGGCACCGCCGCGTACCTCAACTTCGTAGCGAATGGAATCGCCGGCCACTTCAACGATTCGAAATGCCTCAATCAGCGCAACCTCGGACAACGCTTTTTGCACCGAGCCGTACGCATCGACCGTTTCAATACCGGAGATCGACAGCGGCATACGAACAAGCGGGTCGTCACCGCCGACCGAGAACTCTGACGCAAGCAGACTCGCGACCTGGCCAATCACCTCGTCAGGGGGCCCCGACCAGGTACGTTGCTCATTGCCAAAATAGTACGTCCAGCGATTGCGCTCGGTTGAGGACGGCCGGATTCGTCCGATCAGCACTGATGACACATCGTATCGATCTGACGCCGCGATGATACGTTCGTCGAACCCTCCCCAGATGTCGCTGAACGTCACCGACTGCAGATCCGTCGTGTCGAGCAGCGGAAATATAATAGGCAGCCCGCGTCGCTCGGATAGTTCGAGCATGCGCTCTCGCAGCAGCCGGTTGCGGTCGATGGTGCGCGACTGCCGACCGACATTGTCCGGGTCTGCGGCCGCGATAATTTCTCGTTTGCCTCGTCCCCAATCGACCGCAATCCAGACCAGCGTCGCCGGGCGCTCGCTGCCCCAGACCGTATAGCCGTTATTTCGCAACACGCCTTCGATCGCATCACCATCAAACGACACCCAGAGGCGGTCATCTTCCTCGCCTGGCCGAAACTGGGTTACGTACGCCTCGGGAAACGGAAATACCGAGTCGAACGCTTCCGCATTCTGCACGAGTGACATCTCGGTGACGCGCGCCAATACAGTCACGAGCGCATCCCGGTACGCCGTTTCGCGCGCATCTCTTGCGTCTTCGTCGAGCACGACCTCGGCTGTATACAGCGTCGGCACCTCGACGGCAGTGCCGATACCCGGCAGCGCCAATATGAAAATCGCAGCAAGCGCCGCGACTATCCGTCGTCCATTCCTTAACAAGGGTGGTTTCCCCTCTCGATTCCAAGCACTATTATATCGCCCTCGCAGAGTATGCCACTCCATGACAAGCAATAAACCACTGACTTACAAAGATGCCGGTGTCGATATCGACGCAGGCAACGCGCTCGTCGAGCGCATCAAGCCGCATGTGCAAAAGACGTTTCGCCCCGAAGTCCTGGCCGGGCTAGGCGGTTTCGGCGGCCTGTTTGCGCTGCCGCCCGACAAATACCGCGAACCGGTCCTCGTGTCCGGCACTGACGGCGTCGGCACCAAGCTCATGTTGGCGCAAATGCTCGACGTCCATGACACGATCGGCATCGACCTGGTCGCGATGTGCGTCAATGACGTCCTCGTACAAGGAGCGGAGCCACTTTTCTTTCTCGACTACTTCGCCTGCGGCAAGCTCAACAACGACGTTGCCGAAGCCGTGGTCGCCGGTATTGCGGACGGCTGCACCCAGGCCGGAGCGGCTTTGATCGGTGGCGAAACGGCCGAAATGCCCGATATGTATGCTCCCGGCGAGTACGACCTCGCCGGATTTACGGTCGGCGCCGTCGAACGTTCGGCCATGCTTGATGGCAGCGCGATCCAGGAAGGCGATGCGATTATTGCCATTGCCTCGAGCGGCCCACATTCGAACGGCTACTCATTGATTCGCAAAGTGCTGGAACGCGCTCCCGACAGTGAGATTGATGGTGACCTCGCCAGCAAGCGCCTGCTTGCGCCGACCCGGATCTACGTCAAACCGGTTCTTGCGATGATGAAGTCGGTCACGGTCAATGGTCTCGCTCACATCACAGGCGGCGGTATCACCGAAAATATTCCGCGCGTGTTGCCGGAGGGACTCGACGCCGAAATTGATACGAGCAGCTGGGATCCCGGGCCTGTATTCGACTGGCTCGCCGAACACGGCAACATCGAAACAGCGGAAATGCGGCGCACCTTTAACTGCGGCGTCGGCATGGTGGCCGTCGTACCTGCTGCTGAAAGCGACGCAGCTGTTCGTGTACTCAAAGACAACTGCGAAGATGCGTGGGTCATCGGCCAGGTTGTTCGCGGCTCGCAGGCGGTGCAATACACCGGATGAGCTGTCGAACCGCGATCCTGATCTCCGGATCGGGCACCAATTTGCAGGCGTTCATCGACGCCGTCACTAAAGACGACCTCGACCTGGATATCGCTGTTGTTTTAAGTAACGACCCAAAAGCGTACGGTCTCGAACGCGCCGAGAATGCGGCCATTCCAACCGCATGTCTGCAACATGGCGATTTCCCTGATCGCGAGGCATTCGATCGCGCCGTCATCGGAGAACTCGACCGCTGGCAGCCGGAGCTTCTGATCCTGGCAGGCTTCATGCGCATTCTCAGTCCGGCCTTCGTCAAACACTATGAAGGTCGAATTCTTAATATTCACCCTGCGCTACTGCCGAAATACCCCGGGCTCAATACACATCAGCGTGTGATCGACGCCGGTGAGGAATGGCACGGCAGCACCGTGCATTTTGTCACCGAAAAACTCGACGGCGGCCCGCTGATCTTGCAGGGGCGATTACGAATCGATCCTTCCGAGTCTGCCGATGAGCTTATGAAGCGCGTGCAGGCGGTCGAGCACCAGATTTACCCGCTGGCGGCGAGCTGGTTCGGGTCAGGAAAAGTGCAGTTCAGGGACGGGGAAACGTGGATCGATGGGCAGCGTGCTAAAGGTCCGGTCGTACGCGACTTCGAGGACTGAGAAGAGAAATTGCCCGCTACTCTATTCTGCTACTCCGAATCGCCAGTTTCCGCATCGTCATCAGCCCCGTAGAGATATTCCCGGTAAGTGTGTTCGGGACGTTCGGCTCGCTCATAATGCGCCTGCAGAAATGCAACAAGATCGGTCAGCTGCGTCACACTCAACACGTCGTTGAATGACGTCATCAGGGACTCCCCTTCTTGAGCGATCTCGTCCTTGCGATAGCGACGCGTCAGTTTATGCGAGGGATTGACGATTGAAGTAACGAGTTCCCCATAGGAAAGCACCCGGCCACTGCGACTGCCTAGTAGCACGTTCACGGGCCCTGCCTCAGCAGCTTCCGGCAGTTCCGCCCCTATAACGCTGTGGCAATTTACACATCCCAGGTCCACGAAATGCATCTTGCCCATGACTGCATCACCCTCGGGCAAATAGATGTCGCCTTGCCGTCGCTCATCGCGCTCACAGCCCGACAGGAAAACAACCAAGCAAAGCGCAAAAAAGCTTGCAATTAGACGTCGCAATTCGATTCCCTCCGCGAACAATGTCTCGAGTATATCGTAACTGCAGATTCGGGCGTGACGGCGCATCGTGGATCGAGAGGCAGCGTGCGGACAGCAAGATTGTGCAGAATTTCGACGAGTGAATTATCACATAACCCACTGTTTTATAATTGTTTTTCTCGTAAATACTGTATAAAATAACAGTTCTTTCCCACGCCCGTTTCAAGGAGGAACTGTGATGAAAACCGAGCTGGTTTCAATCGATGAACTGGACGATTCCATCGTTCGCTTATCCCAAAAGATTAATGCCGCGACGTACGAGTTGCTGGTGCTCATTCGCGAGTTCGATGAGCGCGTTGGGTGGTTGAAGTGGGGATTGAATAATTGCGCCGAGTGGCTTGCCTGGCGGTGTGACTATTCGATGGCAACGGCGCGGGAGAAATTGCGTGTTGCGCATGCGTTGAAGCTCCTGCCCGGCATCGCCGAGGCTTTTGCAACGGGTCGGCTTTCGTATACCAAGGTTCGTTCACTGACACGTGTGGCGGATCGACAAAACGAAAATGAATTGCTCGACTTCGCGCTACGGCACACGGCGGTCAACGTTGCCGACCACTGTCTTGAACTACGCATGGGCGACCCGGATTCAACATCGATCGCCGAGCGCGCGTTTGCAAATCGTGGATTGAGTTTGAGGCGCGACGCCGAGCGTGGTGTCGTGACGGTGACAGTCCAGTTGCCACTGGATGCCGGTGACCTTGTTGACAAGGCGCTGGACAAAGCGCGCGACAACGACATTCTCGCCGTTGCCGATGTTGTCGAAACCGCGTGGAAAAAACGCCAGGCGGATGCGTTTGTTGCGATGGTCAAGGATTACCTGAGCGGCGGTGAAGCGACCGGCCGATCCGACAAGTACCTCGTGACAGTGCATGTCGATGAGAGCGCGTTGAAGGGTGAAACGGGTCGGTCCTCAATGCCGATCGAAACCGTTCGCCGAATCAGCTGCGACAGCAGTACGGTTCCAATTGTCGAAACAAAACGCGGTGAACCACTCAGCATAGGCCGCAAGTCTCGTACGGTCCCGACAGCAATCGATCGAGCGGTTCGCGCGCGCGATAAACACTGTTGCCGCTTTCCCGGTTGCCGATATCAGGTACTGCGATTCCGTCGGGCCGCACGAAGTACCACTCGTC
>JBCAZN010000239.1:0-4787 GCA_038533035.1 Pseudomonadota bacterium | reverse complement strand
CCGAGCTGCTGCTCCTGATCCAGGTCGCGCTGGATCGACTGCCGCCTAAGTACGGCGACGTGCTGGAGTGGAAATCCTCGACCAGCACAATGTGCTCCCGATACCGGCCCTGTTTAGCCAGCCAGTCACTCGTGACGTTGCGGCAAATGGCGCACAACCAGGAAAACAATGCCGCTTCGCCGCGGTACGTTTTCAGTTTCCGCACGGCGAGCGAAAGCGTCGTTTGGGCGACTTCCCGTGCTGCGTCCGGATCGTCCGACAGGCGAACGAGCGCAAAACGGTACAGGCGCGCAAAGTTCTCGCTGAAGAACTGGTCAAACGCCCGCTCATCGCCTGCAAGCAGTTTCTTGACCAGTCTTTTGTCATCCAGGTAGATCGCCATTGAGCGAGTCTCGGCTGATTTATCAGTTAGACGGTCGGTCAATCAAAAATCGGTCGCCGCTGATCATTGTACGCCGCTGAATGGCCGAGCCCCGACCTTATGTCGAATATGGGAAAGTTTTTGGCGGTGAACTACCGCCGGAACGAAAAATGCGGCCGCAAAGGCCGCATTTTACGTGGTGCCTTAAGGCTCGAAACCTAGCGTTTCATGGCTTCGAAGAACTGTGCGTTGGTCTTGGTGTCCTGCAGCTTGTTGAGCAGGAACTCGATCGCCGCGAGTTCGTCCATCGGATGCAGGACCTTGCGCAGTACCCACATCTTCTGCAACTCGGAGTCTTCCGTGAGCAGTTCTTCCTTACGCGTACCCGAGCGGTTGATGTTGATCGCCGGGAAGACACGCTTTTCAGCAATACGGCGATCCAGGTGGATCTCCATGTTGCCCGTGCCCTTGAACTCCTCGTAGATGACTTCGTCCATCTTCGAGCCCGTGTCGACCAGCGCCGTCGCGAGAATCGTCAGGCTGCCGCCCTCTTCGATGTTACGTGCGGCACCGAAGAAGCGTTTCGGGCGATGCAATGCGTTCGCATCGACACCACCGGTCAGGACCTTGCCGGAGCTGGGTACGACCGTGTTGTAGGCACGAGCGAGACGCGTAATCGAATCAAGAAGAATGACAACGTCGCGTTTGTGCTCGACCAGGCGCTTGGCCTTCTCGATCACCATGTCAGCGACCTGAACGTGGCGGCTGGCCGGCTCGTCAAAGGTCGACGACACAACTTCACCGCGCACGGTGCGTTCCATCTCGGTTACTTCCTCAGGACGCTCATCGATGAGCAGCACCATGAGGTCCACTTCCGGGCTGTTGGCAACAATCGCTGATGCGATGTTCTGCAGCAGCATCGTCTTACCGGCTTTCGGCGGCGAGACGATCAGGCCACGCTGGCCCTTACCAATCGGCGCAACCATGTCGATGATGCGAGCTGTGAGATCTTCGGTACTACCGTTGCCCTGTTCGAGCTTCAGACGCTCTTTCGGGAACAGCGGTGTGAGATTCTCGAACAGCACCTTGGTACGCGCGTTCTCAGGCGCGTCGTGGTTGATCTGGCCAACCTTCAGCAGCGCGAAATAGCGCTCGCCGTCTTTCGGCGGCCGAATCAGGCCGGAAACCGTGTCACCGGTACGCAGTGCGAAGCGGCGAATCTGGCTCGGGCTGACGTATATGTCATCCGGTCCCGCAAGATACGAGCCGTCGGATGAGCGCAGGAAGCCAAAGCCGTCCTGCAGGATTTCAAGAACCCCCTCACCGTAGATATCTTCGCCATTTTTGGCATGCGCCTTCAGGATCGAGAAGATCATGTCCTGCTTGCGAGAGCGGGCCATGTTCTCGACACCGAGCGATTCACCAAGCTCGACGAGCTTCGCTGCCGGACGAGTCTTTAGCTCCGTCAGGTTCATCACGCTTTTGCTGGCTTCGAGTTGCTCGGGCGGAATTACCTCGAGCGAACCCTCCTCATCATCGGGGTACATATCCTGAGGCGGCCGACGACGTCGTCGACGGTTTGCGTTGCCCTTGCCTTTATTTCCGGATCGGCTGGGTCGGTTCTTCTGGTTAGTTTGTGGCAAGAAAAATCTCTCAGATGTTGGAATCGAGGAACTCGTTTAATTGCGATTTCGACATCGCACCGAGTTTTTGCGCCTGGACGGCACCGTCTTTAAAAATCATGAGGGTCGGAATGCTGCGAATGCCGAACTTCTGTGCAACGTTCGGGTTTTCGTCAACATTCAGTTTGACGATCTGCAGTTTTTCCGCGTAATCGTCTGCTGCTTCGTCGAGCAGCGGTGCAATCATCTTGCACGGTCCGCACCATTCGGCCCAAAAGTCGATCAGTACGGGCTTGTCGTTTTGCAATACATCGGCATCAAAGTTGCCGTCTGTGGTGTGCACAATCTTGTCGCTCACCGGCTACATCCTCCAATTGAAGTGTTCTTAAGGAATATGCTCGCTGCCTCCCCCGACGCGGGCGAACATTGATAAAACGGATGACGCTGCCTTAACTATCAGGCACTATGTCGCAGCTTTATGGCCGACAACTTTCTGGATCTTGATTAAGTTCTGGATCGTTCGGAAAGCGATATTTGGCGGGTGCGACGGCTGTCGCGTCGAATTAAGGCCAATTTGACCGCTTCGCGGCCCAATTTGCAAGCTTTTTACACCTAATTTCTGGTTCTTATCTTATGTCTGACAACCATCTGAGCGATCTCAGATTTGACTCATTACCGCTACACGAGAGCGTGCTGGCGGGTATACGTGATGCGGGCTTCGAGTTCTGCACGCCAATCCAGGCGAGCACCCTGCCGATCGCGTTGCAACCGCACGATGTGGCCGGTCAGGCCCAGACCGGTACCGGCAAGACTGCGGCATTCCTGATCGCGGCCTTCAATCGCGTTTTGACGACCGACCCGGGTGAGCACGAGAAGAAAGAACCGCGAATTTTTGCCTTGGCACCGACCCGTGAACTGGCTGTCCAGATCGCAAAAGATGCAGAAGAACTCGGCAAGCACACCGGCCTGAAAGTTGGTCTCGCCTTCGGCGGCACCGACTATGAGAAGCAGCGCCGCACACTGCAGGACGGCGTCGATATCCTCATCGGCACGCCGGGACGCATCATCGACTACTTCAAACAGGGTGTGTTCAAACTGGACCGCGTCCAGGTGGCAATTCTCGATGAAGCCGATCGCATGTTCGACCTCGGATTCATCAAGGACATCCGTTACCTGCTAAGAAGGCTGCCGGCACCGGACCAGCGCCTCAATCTGTTGTTCTCGGCAACCCTGTCCCAGCGCGTCCTCGAACTCGCCTACGAAGACATGAACGAGCCGGAGCTCATCCAGATCGAGCCCGACAAGGTTACGGCCGACCGCGTTCGCCAGGCGATTTACTATCCAGCCAACGAAGACAAACTGCCCTTGCTGGTCGGACTGATTCGCGAAATGGGCGACGCACGCATCATGGTGTTCGTCAACATGAAGCGCGACGCAGAGAAGGTTCAGGACAACCTGGAAGCGAATGGCATTCACGCCGCCGCGATTTCCGGTGACGTTCCGCAGAAGAAACGTCTCAGCATGCTCATGAAGTTCCAGAACGGGGAACTGCCTGTCCTGATCGGCACCGACGTCGCATCTCGCGGCCTGCATATTCCTGACGTGCAGTACGTTATCAACTACGACCTGCCGCACGATGCCGAAGACTACGTGCATCGAATCGGTCGCACCGCACGCGCCGGTGCAACGGGCAACGCACTCTCGTTCGCCTGTGAAACCTATGCCATGTCATTACCCGATATCGAGACATACATCGGCCACAAGATTCCATTTGCGAATTACAGTCCCGACGACCTGCCTGAAATCACCAAGGCGCCGCCGCGCAAGCGCAAACCACGCGGCAAACCCGGTGGCGGCCGTGGTCATAGCAAAGGTGGCGGTAATCGCAATCAGCGCAGTCGGCGCCGCTGATCAACTCAGTCGAGTAGCTCGGCGATCTTTTCCACACCGACGAACTCGTCGTTTTCCTTCGCAGGACGGCGTGTGTCGGGCTTCGTGATATTGACGAGCATCTCAATACCGTAGCTGCGCGCACTGCGCAGCACATGCGCGGCATCATCGACAAACATCGTCGTCGCGGGATCAAACTCAACGTCGTGCTGTAATGCGTCCCAGAACTCCTGACTCTCTTTTGGGTGTCCGTAGTCGTGGGAGCTGTGAATCGCGTCAAAAAAGTCGCCGACACCCGTGATGGCATCCTTGAGTTCATACGTGATGCGGTGTGAATTGGTGACCATCAGTACGCGCACGTCCCGCGAATGCATTTCCTCAAGAAATCCCTTCGCGCCCGGCAGGTACCCAACGCGATGGCTCATGTCGTGATGCAACTGGATGACATCGATTTCCAGTTGCTCACACCAGTGCTCCAGGCAGTACCACTCGAGATTTCCGTGCAGAGCAGCAAACCGCGACATCAGGTCCGCCTGCGCCTCTTCGAGCGGAATGTCGTTCACGACTGCGTAATGTCGCGGGATATGCTCAAGCCACATGTAGTTGTCGAACGCGAGATCGAGCAGCGTGCCGTCCATGTCGAGCATCAGCGTTTCGGTTTTCTGAAGTGCCATTTGCGGTGTGATGTTCACTGTTATACTGCGCGCCCGATCCAATCTGAGGAAACAGGATGCAATCGTTGATCGATCCCGTCGTTGCGCTGGCCATTGATGCCGGCCGCGCGATTCTGGAAGTCTACTCGACCGATTTCGAGGTGCAAGAAAAAGACGACGAATCGCCGCTTACGCAGGCCGACCTGGCGTCGCATCGATGCATTGCATCCTGTTTCCTCAGATTGGATCGGGCGCGCAGTA
>JBCAZN010000238.1:0-4793 GCA_038533035.1 Pseudomonadota bacterium | reverse complement strand
GGAGAAATACGACGAAGCGCTTGAGGCAGCGGAGACCGTACTGGACCAGGCCCCGGAAATGGCGGAATCCTACATGCTCAAAGCGGGCGTTATCGGCGCCATGGGCGATCACCACGGCGCCATCGAGATGTACAGGACGTCTCTCGAGATAGCGCCGGAGCGACCGGGCGTTCTGGTCAGCATGGCGCACCATATGAAGACTGTGGGTGACCAGGAAGACTCAATCGCGGCGTATCGGCGCTGTATTGAGCTCAAGCCGAATCATTCAGAAGCGTACTGGAGTCTCGCGAACCTGAAGACGTTCCAGTTCGAGCAATCAGAAATCGATGCGATGTATGCACTGCTCGAGTCGAGCGAGCTTGCCGATGAGAACCGTCTGCAGATTCACAATGCGCTGGGCCTCGATCGCGAGTCGCGCAAGGATTACGATACGGCGTTTCACCACTTCGCCGAGTGCAACCGGCTGCGGCGCGCGGCCGAGTCTTATGATCCGGTCGAAACGGAGACGCGTTTCGATCGCCTGATCGAGATCTTTACGCCCGAGTTCATCGAGCAGCACGACGGCAATGGCGATTCTGATACGGCGCCTGTTTTTATTGTCGGGTTGCCGCGCTCGGGTTCGACGTTGATCGAACAGATCCTTGCCAGCCATAGTGCGGTGGACGGTACCCACGAGCTGCACAATCTTGCCAACGAGGTGCGTGCGAGTAATCGAGGCAGGAATGCCGGCGAGCACTTCCCGGATTCCTTGTTGCAGTTCGCCCCCCACGAGTGGCGTGACATCGGCGCCGCGTACATCGCGTCAACACAAAAGTACCGCGCCGGCGCACCGTATTTCATCGACAAAAACCCGAACAATTTCGTCTTTACAGGTTTGCTGCGGCTGGCTTTGCCAAACGCGAAAATAATAAATGCCCGACGGCACCCGATGGACAGCTGTTTCGGCAGCTTCAAACAGTTATTCGCGAGTGGCCAGCCGTTCACCTACGACCTTGTCGAAGTGGGCGAGTACTACCTGCAATATGTGCGTCTTATGCAACACTGGCATGAGGTCGCTCCGGGGTACGTTCTGGACGTCCAGTACGAGGATGTTGTCGCCGATCTCGACACCCAGGTGCGCCGCATACTCGAGTTCTGCGGGCTGCCCTTTGAAGACAGCTGCCTGCGCTTCCATGAAACAGAAAGAGCAGTAAAAACAGCAAGTTCGGAGCAAGTTCGTCGACCGCTCTATGCAAGTTCGGTCAACTTATGGAAAAACTACGAGTCACATTTGGGCGATTTGGCCGAGGTCTTGGAACCGTTACTTGTGGAACCGTCCGAGCGCATTTGAGGCGCGCCCCTATAGGGCAGGATTGTGCTATGTTGCCCGTGTGAGACACTGCTCGAGACTGTACACGGGGGTATCCAAGTTATGGAAAGGCAACATCAGTTTGCACTCACGCCTGTCGCCGGCGCCATCGCCGCGGCATTAGCACCAACCTCGCAGGCCCTTGCCCAGAGCGACAACGCGCTCGAAGAAATCATCGTAACGGCAACCAAGCGCACGACCAGCGTTCAGGATATTCCTGCATCGATCCAGGCCATCACGCAAGACAGCATCGAGGCCATGGGTGCGAAGGGCATGGAAGACTACTCACGATTTGTGCCGTCGGTTAACGTTATCAGTTACGGCGCCGGATCCAGCACGGTCGTATTCCGCGGTGCAATTACCGGCTCAAGCTACATCGCCGCGTCAACCTCGTCTGTCTATCTTGATGAGATTGCGCTGACGACCACGGGCTCGCAACCGAACATTCGCATGGTCGACGTTGAACGCGTCGAAGCGCTGGCCGGACCGCAGGGCACGCTGTACGGCTCTGACGCGCAGGCCGGCACAATGCGCATCATTACCAACAAGCCGAAGCTCAACGAGTTCGAAGCTGTTCTGGACACCGAAGTCCGGGCCGGTGACAAATCGGACATGAGCCACCGTGCCTCGCTTGTCTTCAACATACCCCTGGTTGAGGACAAGTTTGCAGCGCGTATCGTCGGCTACAGCGACCACGACGGTGGCTTCATTAATAACGTCTTCGGACACACGCCCAACGTCTCAATGAACAATGCGTTGCCGGCTGGCTGGGGTACGCTCGACAACGCCTCGGTGGTCGATAACAGGTGGAATGACGCCGACGTGTATGGCGGCCGACTTTCATTGCTTTGGGACGTCAACGACAAGTGGTCAATGAATTTTACGGCCATGCATCAGACGACCGAAGCCGGCGCCGACAACTACTTCGATCCGTATGTTGGTGACCTGCAGGGCATTCGTTTCCACGATGAATGGCGCGAAGACAAGTACGAAATGTACTCGTTCCAGGTCAGCGGTGATCTTGGCTTCGCACAGCTGGTTGCTTCAGCCAACTATTACGATCGTGAAGTCGAGCAGCTCTACGACATCACGATTTACGGTAAGTACTGGTCGAGCATTTACTGCCACGATTCGTACTACACGACGGCAAGTGTCGATTACTACACGGGCTACCTGCTGTACCCGTACTACTGGGAAAACCCGGATACCGGCTACGTTATTTTCTTCCCGGTGTACTGCATGGGCCAGACGCTCGATGAAGATTATTTCCAGAGCTATCCGTCTCCGCTGCAGCAATCCAAACAGAATGTCGAGATTCGACTTAGTTCGCAGGGTGACACCTTCGACTGGATTGTTGGCTACTACTGGGAGGAAAGCGACGATGCGTGGCAGGCACCATTCGCGCAGCCGACCACCGGCGGTCGCGGTGAGACGAATCTTTACCAGGGTTCAATCTCGCAGCAGTTCATGGAGTGGTACTTCAGTAACTACTACGGCACGCCGACGACATTCCCGACGGCAACATCGTGGTGGTATTCAGACAGCCACACCGACTGGGACCAGCAGGCACTCTTCGGCGAGGCGACCTGGCATATCAATGACAACTGGGACCTGACGCTCGGTGGCCGATTCTTTGATCGGTCTAACACGAACTTCTACCGCGTAGACCACCCGGGCGGACTCAACCTCATGGGCGAGCCGGACACGGCTGACCCGGCGACTCGCCAGTATCGTCTGGCTAACAACAACATAGCGCCGGCGAATCGCGGCACCGAGGAAGAGTTCATTCCGAAAGTGGCGTTAAGTTACACGCTCGACAGCGGCGACATGATGTACGGCCTGTTCACACGGGGCACGCGCCCCGGCGGCGTTAATCGCAGTCGTGGCGAGCCGTTTTTCTCGACGACCTACGATTCCGACATCATGGACAACTATGAAGTCGGCTATCGGTCAACATTTGGTGATGGTCGGGGCCGCCTGAACGTCACAGGTTTCCACATGGAGTGGAGTGACTACCAGCTGCAGCTGACGGATCCGTCCAGCTCGGCATGCGACCCAGGAGGTCCATCTGAGATTCCTAATGTTTGTGGCCAGCCATGGCAGTCGATCGTGACGAATGCGGGCGCCGCACATATTACGGGCGTCAACTTTGAACTCGACTACGCTATCGGTGACTCGACGGTAATAGGCTTCAACGGCCAGCTCCTCGAAGCTGAGACGGACACGACGGCCGACCTGACCGGCGACGGTGACAATGACCTGGTAGCGGGACTGCGACTGCCGTTGACGCCGGAGCTGAAGCTGGGTGCCTGGATCGACTCATCGAAACCATCAGACTTGTTTGGTGGCGAAGACGTATTCTGGCGCTTTCAGGTATCTCATACCGGCGATTCGGTCAACAAGCTTGATCCGGCCGGTCTGGATGACGCGAACCCGCAGTTCACGACGGATAGTTATACGATCGCCGACTTCCGCACCGGTGTGCGCGGCGAGGACTGGGAATTGGCGCTATTCGTCAACAACCTGGCCGATGAGCGCGCAATCTACACGATCGGCACCGGGCAGATGAACTGGGGCTTTGGCAATACCGTGGACAACCACGAGCACTGGCAAAAGGCGTACACGAATCGCCCAAGGGAATTCGGCGTGCGCTTCACGAAGAGCTGGGGCGACTAGGCCGAGACACTCAAGGCAAGAAAAGAAAACCGGGGATTCGACCCCGGTTTTTTTTGGCTAGTCGTAGGGCCAGGGTTCCAGGCCGTGAGTCGCGTTGCGAATGTCCATCGATAGATTGACGGACGCGACTTTCATGCCGGCTTCTATGTCGTAGAGCGTGATTGTTGACGGTGACGAACCGGCCGCGACGAAGCGGTCATCAATCACGCAGAGGCCGCGCCCGAATCCCTGGCGGGCAACGTTCGAATCATCAATTCCCGCGAACTCGATCTCGGCCTCGTCATAGGTTGGCGTTGGGAATGCCAGCTGTTGCCCGTCGCGCGGCACAAACCGAACGGCATCGTTGGCCGTATCGTTAAAGAGGACACCACCTTGCCAGCGCTGCGCGTTATGTGTGCCGGCGGGCAGGCTGCAAAACTCCGAAACGTTTCCGTCGGGGCTGATGTGCAGCAACGCCTGCGTGCGCAGTCCGGAGACGAACACGCCGCCGTCATCGACATGTACGGAGTTGATGTGAAAGTCATTGCTCGGGCGCGGACCTTTATTCGACGTCGGCTCGAAGGCAAAACCGGACCACTTGTCATACGGCTTCTGCAGGTGGAATCCCCAGTCGAATTTGCCGGTATCCAGATCGAGAGTCAGCAGGCAGTCGAACCCCGTCGACGTCACGAACAGACGCCGCCCTTTGCAAACGATTTCATGCGCATGCTTAAGGTAGCGATTGCGATACGTCGCGGTGACTTCAAAGTCACGGTTATAGACAAAGATC
>JBCAZN010000237.1:0-4802 GCA_038533035.1 Pseudomonadota bacterium | reverse complement strand
GGGTAAAGCCAACGATGGCCACCAGTGCCCACCACGGCCCGAACGCCCTGCCAACAAGCAAACCAATTGCGATGAATACGAGCGGCAGGATGGCGATCGTCGAAATGACCTTGAGCGTCGCGACATCGTCCTGCTCGTAGCTAAATCGATTGCCGACGGCTGCAGCAATCCAGCCAAACGGGAGATGCAACAGCGCACCGGGAATCGCCAACGGCAACATCAGCAACACGGCGAGTGCGCGCATCGTCAGTCGCCTCGCTGCTTTCGGTATCGATATTTCCTTGCGCAGCTGGTGGTCCTTGATGCCGAGCACATCGAGTCGGGTCTGGTAGTTGTCGGCGTCACGACGAAACGCCGCAAGCGCGGGGTCGTCAGCCGCGGCCAGGTAGCCTTCGATAAAGCGTTTGTTGAGCTTGATGTAGTCCTTCGGTGACAGCACCACACCGCTCGGCTTATACAAACGCCGCGTCGTCTGGGCAAAGCGCAAGGTCGACCAGTCGGGTGCATTGATCGTCACCATTCGAATCGCATCCGCGAGATAGTCCGTCAGCGCCCGCACAGTGCCCGGTGCATCGTCCTTGTAGCGGCGCAGCCACTCATCGTCGATTACGATGGGCTCGCCGAATTCGATCAGCACCTGGCTGCGAAAGCGGTGGCGGTGAATGTAGTTCAGGCCGCAGGGAACGATGGTAACTGTGACATTGCCGCGCTCCGCGACCGTCAATGCGATGCGCGCCGTGCCGGTCTTGAGCGAGATCAGCTGCGTTTCGACGTGGCTGACCCCCTCGGGAAAGACGCCCATACAATCGCCTGACTCAACGACCTCAAACAAGCGTTCGAACGCAGCCGAATTATCTGCATCCTCGCCGTGCTCCTCGCGCGGATAAACGGGAACGGCGCCGGATGCGTCCAGCATTTTACCGAGTACTTTGTACTTCCAGAGCTTCGCATTGACCATGAAATGCAACGGCCAGCGGCCGCACGTGGCGGTCAACAACCAGCCGTCCATCAAGGCATTAGGGTGATTGCCGGCAAAAATGACCGGCCCATCCGCTGGCACGTTCTCCAGTCCAACGACATCGATGCGCCGGAAAAACGTGCTGGTAATGATTCGTATCAGCGAATTGACGAAGCGCTGCAACATCGCTGTTCTCCGCTTCTTGCGTCGGATGCGATCACTTTGCGATTCCCGTGGCATTGCTGTCAAATGTCGACATGTTTATCGAACCACATTTCGTCGCTACTAACGGCATCCGGATGGCCGTCTACGAAGAGGGCGAAGGCGCTCCGGTTATCTTTCTGCATGGCTTTCCCGAATTGGCGTTCTCGTGGCGACACCAGCTCCCGGCGCTGGCCGAGGCCGGCTTCCGGGCCATTGCCCCGGACCTCAGGGGCTACGGACAGACCGGTGGACCGGATGCCGTTGAGGATTACCGTTTAACCGAGCTCGTCGGCGACGTGCTCGGCCTGATGGACGCGCTCGAGCTCGAGACGGCAACGCTGGTCGGGCACGATTGGGGTGCTCTCTTGATGTGGCACCTTGCGATGCACTCGCCACAACGAGTAGAGCGCCTGATTGGCCTGAATATTCCGCACACGCCGCGTCCGCCTGCGGACCCCATTGCCTTGTTCAGAAAACGTTTTGGAGACGATTTCTATATCGTCAACTTCCAGGACTCCGACGAGGCAGATCGAACGTTCGCCGCGAACCCGCAAAAGTTTTTCACTTACCTCATGCGCAAGAACCAGATGCCGCGCGCCGTGTTCGACCAGCTGCCGGACGAGATGAAAGTTCTGAGCCTGGTAAACCTGATGCATCGCGACGATGTCAGCGGCGACCCTGTGTTGACGGCCGAGGAGCTCGACTATTTCGTGAAGGCGTTTGAGCACAGCGGCTTTACGAAACCGATCAACTGGTACCGCAACTGGTCGCGAAACTGGCGGGACTTCGCTGATCTCAGCGACGTTATCAACATTCCAACGCTGTTCATTGCAGCGGCCGACGAGCTCGTCGTCGGGCCCGAACACGTCGCTGCCATGCGCGCGGTCATTCCCGGGGTGCAGATAGAAACGTTAAGCCCGTGCGGACACTGGAGTCAGCAGGAACACCCGAACCAGGTAAACAAACTGATTCTGGACTGGCTGCTGAACGCCTAATGCAGGGCAGGTGATTCGATCATGTCGGTGCCCTCGCCGAACATGGCTCGGTCAAAGGCGTTGACGATCGTGTCGGTTTCCTGGGCGCCAACAACCAGCAGTCGACGATTCAATAAGAATCCGGGCGTTGCAGTCAGGCCGCTCGCGCGAACCTGTGCTTCCCGTGTCACCACAACCTGGCGCAGTTGATCGCTGTCGATGGCGCGAATAACTTCACCGGCGCCGAGGCCATGCACTTTGGCAATCTCGATGAGTGCACCACGATCGCCGATGTCTTTGCCCTGCTCGAAAAAACTTGAGAACAAGTCGTCGGCCAGCGCCGCTCGATCCGCTCCCGCGGTCTCGGCCAGCTGCATCAGCTGGTGGGCCCGTACCGTGTTCGGCACTTGCCGTATCGCGTCGAAGCGAAACTTGATACCGAGCGCCCTGCCCTGGTCGCCCAGGTAGTCGAGCACCGGTTCAATATTCGCCGGTGAACCGAATCGTTTGGTCAGGTAGGCATCGAACGGCATGCCTTCGGTGGGGACGTCGGGATTGAGCTGGAATGGGTACCAGCTCACGTCACTTGGACCCTTGACCGCCACCAGCGCCCTATCCAGGCGGCGCTTGCCGAGAAAACTGAACGGGCACGCGAAATCCGCGATCACCTCGACGTGAAGTGACGCCGTAGGAGTGATGTGATCGTTGTTTGAAACGATGTCTGAGAGCTTTGCGTTCATTGCGGCGTCTCCTTGTCACTCGTAGATGAGGGTATGAACCTTGGAATCAAGCCTAACGGGCAGGCCTTGAACCTCACCTGAACCGGCCGCCGGTACCTGTTTTGACGCCGCAGGTCGGGCAAAGTTTGTACAAATTCGCCAAAATCACATTGAACTTTCGCGAAAATCCACAAAATCGTCGAATTTCTTCGAAACTGCACGCTTGGAAGGTGCCTGAGCGACGCGTTTTTGGTTCTTATTATTATTTATCATTTTTGGAATTTAGGCGACTTTTGAGAACTTTAACGCCATTTTTATTAATTTTTACGGATTTTTATGGATTTTTAAGCACTGATTGTGTTCAAAGCCGCGATTGCGAAAATCGGGAGAACAGCTGTAACAGCCAGAATAGGCACTAAATGTCGGAAAAATAGCGGTTAATTGGCAATAAATGGGGCTAATTTCGCCGATTTTCTGGAAAACGGCTAAAGCTGAAATCTGCTAACAATAAGCGAGGCTGATTTTCAAAACGAGGTTACTCAGTGCATTTCGCGTCTTTTCGCCTCATTTATCCGCCTGATACCGGTCATATAGGCGAAATAGCCGTACAGCCCGGAAATCAGAAAGTTGATGATTTCGGGCCCTGTCACGACCCCCTCGCCGGACTCGAGCATCGCGTCGGTCGGCACCAGTACCCGTACAGCAAAGCTGGCGACCAGCGCGACCACGGTGACCAGAGACTCCGTCGTGCCAACGTACATGGCCTTGCCGGGATAGCGCAGCACCAGCCACAGGCAACCGAACAGGAACAGGTAGTACAGCAGGCGCAGCACATCGTGCTGCTCGAGAAACGCCGCCCGCAGGTTGACGTTGAACATATAGTCGAGCACCAGGAATACGAGGGTGGCGGCGTAATACAGTGCGTGCGGTTGTTTCACCGCACCAGCATTACGCACGTTACAATTCGATGCAATATTCCGCGCGTTGCGGTGGTCTACTACCTGGCAAGTAGCTTAATACCAACTGTGGAGATCGCGCGTGCTGATCAGGAAGCCAGCTGACATCAAGTCATCGGAAATTACCAGCGAATCGAATTACCTGAATCGGCGAGAGTTCATTCGCGCCGGCGCCATTGCCGGCGGCACATTGCTGGCGCCAGCCGCAATGAGCGCAGTTGTCCCGGTGGGCGCAGAAGCCCCACTGAGCGACATCATCAAGAGCCGGTTCAGCACCGACGAGGCGCCCAACTCGTTCGAGGACATCAGCACCTACAACAACTACTACGAGTTCGGGCTGGATAAGTCCGACCCGCAGCGCTACGCGCATACGCTTGAACCGCGCCCCTGGACCATTGAAGTCGCAGGACACGCGGAAAAGACCGGCGTTTTCAGTTTCGAGGATTTCATCAAACCGTTTGATCTCGAAGAGCGTATCTATCGCATGCGCTGTGTCGAGGCCTGGTCGATGGTGATCCCGTGGGTGGGCATATCACTTGCCGATGTAGTCAAACACTTCAAGCCGCTTTCAAAAGCGAAGTACGTGGCATTCGAAACACTCAACGACCGCAATCAAATGCCCGGCGTTCGGCGCCGTCTACTCGACTGGCCGTATCGCGAAGGACTAACCATCGCCGAAGCCACCAATCCGCTGCCCATTCTTGCGGTCGGTATCTACGGCAAATCGATGCCTAACCAGAATGGCGCGCCGATCCGCCTGGTTGTGCCATGGAAATACGGCTTTAAGGGCATCAAGAGCATCGTCAGAATACGATTCACATCGAGCAAGCCGAACACCAGCTGGAACATGTCGGCACCGCAAGAGTATGGCTTTTATGCGAACGTGAATCCGAATGTCGATCATCCGCGTTGGAGCCAGGCGCGTGAACGACGTATCGGCGCAGGCCTGTTTGCCAGCAAGCAGGAAACGCTGATGTTCAACGGCTACGGC
>JBCAZN010000236.1:0-4837 GCA_038533035.1 Pseudomonadota bacterium | reverse complement strand
ACCGGCACCGGTGTGCTGATCAATGGCAAAAAGGGACAACGTGTCAACGCCGCGGCTTCGGGGTATGTCGTGTATGCGGGCAGTGGACTGAACGGTTATGGCCAGCTTATTATTCTTAAACATAACGACACCTACCTGAGTGCCTACGGGTACAACGCGTCGCTGCTGGTCAAGGAAGGCGATCAAATTAACAAGGGCCAGCGGATCGCGACGATGGGAGAGGGGCCGGAACGCAAGCCGCGGCTGCACTTTGAAATCAGGCGCAACGGCAAGCCAGTTAACCCGCGACGATACTTGCCGACGCGATAGTTCGAAAACCATTCGACTTACCTGACCTGATGCAGTCGTTGATTGCAGGAGGGAAAGGAAGTGGGACAACTGCTCGATCCAACGCGGCAGTACCTCGACGAGATTGGCGTCTCGCCGCTTCTGACCGCGGACGAAGAAAAATACTACGCGCGCAAGGCGCAGCGCGGTGACGAGTCAGCGCGGCAGCGCATGATCGAAAGTAATCTCCGCCTGGTAGTAAAAATTGCCCGCCGCTACCTGAATCGCGGCCTGCCGCTGCTGGACCTGATCGAGGAGGGCAATCTAGGCCTGATCCATGCGGTGAAGAAGTTCGATCCGGAACGCGGTTTTCGTTTCTCGACCTACGCGACCTGGTGGATTCGCCAGACGATCGAGCGCGCGATCATGAACCAGTCGCGGACAGTGCGACTCCCGATACACATCATCAAAGACATCAATCAGTGCCTGCGTGCTGCGCGGCGACTGCGGCAGGAAAACGACGAGGCACCCACCTACGCGGATATTGCCGACTACACGGATCGCGACGTCGCCGACGTGCAGCGACTGATGAGCCTGCACGAGCGCGTAACATTGCGCGCCGGACCCGCCGATGGCGACGGCGGCGGACCGGTCGACAATCTGCGGGCGCGACGTGACGCGGAGCCGTCGCGTTGCGCGCATCGTGATGCGGTCAATGCGATTGTCGATCACTGGGTTTGCGAACTAAATGACAAGCAACGCGCCGTCGTCGAACGGCGCTTCGGATTGCACGGCTATCGGCGTGCAACGCTCGAGCAAATCGGCGATGAAATCGGTGTGACGCGCGAGCGCGTTCGCCAGATTCAACTCGACGCGCTTAAGAACCTGCGCGAGATGATGGAAAGTAACGGCATCTCAGGCGAGAACCTGCTCGACTAGGCGAACTCCGCCGCTATCAACCCAGATAAAGTACCGCCACGACCTTGCGGCCTTCGTTGGCGAGCACGTTAAACGTGCGCGCGGCGGCGGCTGTATCCATGAACTCAAAGCCGATGCTGCGGCGCGCGAATGCGAACATAATTTCGCGCGGGGGGAACATGTGTGAACCACCCGTTCCCAGTACGACGATTTCAGGTTCGGCGGCAAACACGCGCTCAAAGTCGTCTTCCGCGAGTGCCTCAACCGGTGTGTCGTGCCAGGTATGCAGCACCGCGTCCGGTGCGAGCACGATGGATTCTTCGTGCAGTTCGTCCATTACACGAATTCCATTGGGCCCGACGCTGCGGATAGACAAAGCACCCGGCAAATCTCTTGTGAATTTCAAAGCGGCATCCCTTACCATCTGCGCTCAACGTGAACGCATCATATGACAAAAAAGGCGCCATCGTAGTTCTGCCGCCCGTGACCGGCGGGCGCCTGACGGACAAAAAGCTGCGTGCATGGCTGGCTCAATCCGAGCTGTCCCGAAATGATCAGCCACAGGAACTGTTGGCGCGAGTACTCAGCGAGCTCGGTTTCGACTATCCCGAAGAAGGGCTGGGGGCTATGCGCATGTGGGGCCAGACCAGCGAGCGGCCCACGGGCTGGATCGCCGCCGCGGACCCGGTCTACCTGGAACCGCAGATGGACTACCTGTGCCTGCACGCGTTGCGGCGCACAGGCGTGCCTGCGAGCGAGATGCGTACCGTCGTTGATCACCTGCAAACGACGCTGGGATACGATAAGTCGGTTGGCTTCATTCGCCTCGGGTCCTACGGCTACGTGAGCTCGCAGAAACCGTTCGCGACATCACATGTGCCGGCCTACGTCGTTGACCAACAGGAACCCGGCGAATACCTGCCGTCCGGTGAGGAAACGGCATTGCACCGCAATGTGTTGAGCGAAATCGAAATGGCACTGCACGAACACCCAATCAATCTTGAACGGATAGAGGCGGGCAAGCAGCCGATAAACTCATTGTGGCTGTGGGGTGGCGGCATGGCGCCCGAGGCAAAGGCGAAGCCGCAGCCTCCGCTGTATTCCGAAGATGCACTGCTGACGGGTTACTGGTACACGGGAAAAGGCGTTGCGGAACCCTGGCCGGGATCGATCGCCGAATGCCTTGAGCAGTCAGTCGCCGGATTCGTTGCCGAGACACCCGAGTTCGCTGACGATACGGCGCTGCTCGAGAGCTTGCTAAATGAATTGCGTGAAGCGCTGCGCGACAAGCGCCTGGACTCTTTGGTTCTGTTGTTCCGCGACGGCGTGCGTGCCGAGGTACATCGCTCGCACGGGATGCGTGTTTGGCGCCGAGATTCAAGTGTGCTTGCCTGATGACTGAAAAGCGTGCACGCCCCGTCGTTTGCCGACCAACGCCGCCGTCGAGCGTCCTTGAGAACTTTTCCGATATTGATCCAATTCATGCGCGACTGTTTGCAATGCGCGGCATGAAGGATTCCACCGAACTGGACTACGGGCTTGCCGCGCTCGCGCCGATCAGCTCGCTCGACAATATTGATGCCGCTGCTGAACTGATCCTTCAGCACCGCGACAAGCGCATCATCGTCATCGGGGATTTCGATGTCGACGGCGCGACGAGCACGGCGCTGATGCTGCGTTGTTTCAAGGCGTTTGGATTTGCGGACGTTGAATACCTGGTGCCGAATCGCTTCGACTACGGATATGGCCTCACGCCGGAGATTGTAAAGGTGGCAGCAGAGCGCGACCCGGCGCTGCTGATCACCGTAGACAACGGCATATCAAGTATCGACGGCGTTGCGACGGCCAACGAACTGGGTATCCCGGTTGTCGTGACCGATCACCACTTGCCGGGCAACGCGTTACCCGATGCCGCGGTGATCGTGAACCCGAACCTGCCCGACAGCCAGTTTGCGAGCCGTAATCTCGCCGGGGTCGGCGTCGCATTCTACGTCATGGCACGCATTGGACGGCTGCTTGAAGAGCAGGGCGTGTCCGGTTCTGCAAAAGTACCGGCGAAATTCCTGGATCTCGTCGCGCTCGGCACGGTTGCCGATGTTGTGCCGCTCGATCACAACAACCGCGTCCTCGTGCAACAGGGACTGATGCGCATGCAGGCAGGGCACGCTGTGCCAGGAATCGATGCTCTGTTGCGCGTGTCGGGCCGGCAACTGCGTCGTTGTGTCAGTTCAGACCTCGGCTTTGCCGTCGGGCCTCGTATCAACGCTGCCGGTCGGCTCGAGGATATTTCCGTCGGTATCGAGTGCTTGCTGACAGACAATTACGAGACCGCGGAGAACTATGCGCGCGTGCTCGACCAGATCAACAACGAACGGCGCGACATTGAATCGACGATGCGCGAACAGGCATTCCAGTACGTCGACAAAATCGGCCAGCAACGCTGGCCCGACTGTGTGTGCGTTTACGACGAAGGCTGGCACCAGGGGATTGTTGGATTGATCGCGGCACGTGTACGCGAGCGCTGCCATCGGCCGGTCATTGCGTTCGCCGCCGAGAGCGAGACACAGCTGAAAGGGTCCGCGCGCTCCATCCATGGCGTGCATATTCGCGACCTGCTGGAAGCGGTGCACACCGTGCGTCCGGAACTCATCGTGAAATTTGGTGGTCACGCGATGGCAGCAGGATTGACGATCCCGCGCGAGGCTTACGAGGACTTCAAGCAGGTGGCGGCCGAACAGATGAAGCGCCTGTACCCGGAGGCCGACTTCAGTGGCGCCATCGTGACGGACGGTCCGCTGCCGGGAGACGCTTTGAACCTGCAGTTTGCGCGTTCATTGCGCGACGCGGGCCCATGGGGCTCGGCCTTCCCGGAACCGATGTGGAGCGGCGATTTTTCGGTCGTTGAGCAACGCACGGTCGGTGAAAATCACCTGAAGCTCAGGGTCCGCCCGGCAGACGGCGGACGCATCGTTGATGCGATTGCGTTCAACCAGGCGGGACCGGCCTATCGAGGTGTTGTGCAGCTCGCTTATCGCCTCGATGTGAACGAATTTCGTGGCGTCGAAAACCCACAGCTCGTCGTGGAGCAAATTGCGGCCTTGCACGAGGGCGGGGCGTGATAACATCGCGCGTTTTCCGCCCCCTTTTAGAAGCACTCGCACCATGGAAACCTCACAGATCAAACAGTCAATCAGCGACCTTGCCGAACGCACCGATGCGTTGAGGAGGTACCTTTGACTATGAGGCCAAGGCGGAACGGCTGACCGAAGTTCAGCGCGAGCTCGAACAACCCGATGTATGGAACGAACCCGAGCGCGCACAGGCGCTGGGGCAGGAGCGCTCGCAGCTTGAGCAGGTCGTTGACGGGCTCGACGAACTGAAAAGTGGGCTCGCTGATGCCGACGAGTTGCTCGCGATGGCCGTCGAGGAAGACGACCCGGAAACTGTCGATGAAGTCGTCTCGGATCTCGCGAAATTCGAAAAAATCATCGGCGGCCTCGAATTCCGGCGCATGTTCTCGGGTGAGATGGATGCCAATAACGCGTACCTCGACATCCAGGCGGGTGCGGGCGGTACCGAGGCGCAAGACTGGGCCGACATGATCCTGCGCATGTACCTGCGCTGGGCAGAAGCACATGACTTCAAAGCAGAC
>JBCAZN010000235.1:0-4842 GCA_038533035.1 Pseudomonadota bacterium | reverse complement strand
CGCCTCACAGGAGGTGCATGACATTTCGGTCGCGCTCGGCGTCAGCGAGAATGCAAATCTTGTGGTATCGCAAGTTGCTGATGTCGTCAGTGCCGGGGTCAACGCCGAGCGCGACCGAAATGTCATGCACCTCCTGTGAGGCGAGTATCTCGCCGGTGTCGACTTCCCAAGTATTCAGGATCTTGCCGCGCAGCGGCATGATGGCCTGCGTCCGGCGATCGCGCGCCTGCTTGGCCGAACCGCCGGCCGAGTCACCCTCGACCAGGAAAATCTCGCACAGCTCAGGTTCCTGCGACGTGCAGTCCGCCAGTTTGCCGGGCAACGCTGGCCCCGAGACGATCTTCTTGCGCACCACCTTCTTGGCGGCCTTGAGTCGTTTCTGTGCCTTTGTAATCGCAAGCTGCGCAATCGCGTCACCGGTTTCGGGATGCTGATTGAGCCACAGTGAGAAATTGTCCTTGATAATGCCCGTCACGAACGCGGCCGACTCGCGCGACGAGAGCCGCTCCTTGGTCTGCCCCGAGAACTGCGGATCCTCGAGCTTGGCACTCAAGACGAAACTCAGCCCGTCCCAGACGTCCTCGGGCGCAATCGAAACGCCACGCGGCAGCAGGTTTCGAAACTCGCAAAACTCCCGTAACGAGTTGGTAAGCCCCGTGCGCAAACCGTTAACGTGGGTACCGCCCTGCGCGGTCGGGATCAGGTTGACGTAGCTCTCGGTAACGCTCTGCCCGCCGTCCGTGGTCCAGACCAGCGCCCACTCCACGGCCTCATTGTTGCCCGCGACGTTGCCCGAAAAAGGCTCCGCCGGCAGCGTCTCGGCACCGCCAAGCTCCTCGAGCAGGTACTCCTCAAGCCCGCCCTGGTAGAGCCATTCGTGCATTTCCTTGGGCTTTTCAACTTTGAGCCGTACCCGCACACCCGGACACAGCACCGCTTTGGCACGCAATGCGTGCTTGAGTCGTTTGACCGAGAACTTGTCTGAATCGAAGTACTGCGGATCCGGCCAGAAACGAATTGTGGTTCCGGTGTTGGCTTTGCCAACCGAACCCACCACTTCGAGCTTGCCGCGCTTCTTGCCGCCGGCAAAGCTCATGTTGTATTCCTTGCCGCTGCGGCGAATCCAGACTTCGAGGTTCTTGGACAGCGCATTCACGACCGAAACGCCGACGCCGTGCAGGCCGCCTGAATACTGGTAGTTGTTGTTCGAAAATTTACCGCCGGCGTGCAGTCGCGTCAGGATCAGCTCGACGCCGGGAATTTTTTCTTTCGGATGCTTGTCGACCGGCATGCCGCGCCCGTCATCGGTGACTTCGAGCGAGCCATCTTTGTATATCGTGACGTCGATCTTCTTGCAGTGCCCTGCAAGCGCCTCGTCGATCGAATTATCGATGACCTCGTGCGCCAGGTGGTTCGGCCGCGAGGTATCCGTGTACATGCCCGGCCGGCGCCGAACAGGCTCCAGCCCGCTGAGGACTTCGATGTCCTTAGCGTCGTAACTTTTTGCCATTGGTGATGCTGCCAAGCGAAATCACGGCGGCATTCTAGCCCGAAACGACGTACCCATGCACAAGAAAAACGTGGTGCCAGTGACCTGGTTTTGAAAACCAGGTCACTGGCACCGGGTTTTAGCAAGGTAGTTGGTACCTTAATTGAGGTCGGCGACCAGGGATTCGCGGATATTGTCGTCTACCGGGCTGACTTCGACCATATAGTTGTCGTGATCGATGCCGGCAATTAACGAGGCACCGGCTTTAAGCGCCGTGACCATCGCGGGCGTCAGCTCGAAGCGCATGAAGTGCACGGCCGAGGTCTTTTGCTCGTCCGCGCGCTCGAGATCTTCGTCAGCTACCGCGTACACGCGGTCGAAATCGGCGACCTGAATGTAGACCCTGTCCTCGATGCCGACGAGCTGCGTCAGCATTTGCTGGCGAATTTCCGCTTCCGGAAACTCGATCATGAAAGTGGCCTTCCAGTTGCTGCCGTCAGGAATCAGCGGATTGTAGGCTTCGAGCTCTTCGTTAATGCCGTCGGCTTCGAAAATCTTTTCGATGCGCAGCATTTCCTGCACCTGGTACTGCATCGTCAACCGGTCCTCGAAATACAGGGCAGCGTTCGTGCCGAGCACAAGGCGGCGATTTTTCTTGTGTTCGAGCACCTCTTCGCGAAATGCGTCACGACGCTCGGCGTACAGTTCGAGACTCATCAGGTCATCGCGGGTCAGTTTTTGCATTTCAGATTCCATAGGCTTGCCGTAACAGGCTCATCGGATGGTTAGCGTCGTAGTCATCAAGGTCCTGCACGATCTGCTCCGCGGCCATCGGGCAGTCACTGACAAAGTGATCCGCCTCCGAGCGTTTCAGCTTGTTGACGACGGGACGCGCGATTTTCTTCGAGATCTCGTGCATCTCTTTCTTGACGGCATAGGTGCCGTCGTGCCCGGAACAGCGCTCGATGGCCTCGACCTTGGTGTCCGGTACGAGGTGCAGCACGTCGCGCGTCTTCAGGCCGATGTTCTGCACTCGCGTATGACACGGCACCTGGTAGGAAACCGAGCCCAGTGACGTCTTGAATTCCGTTTTCATGAGACCATCCTTGTGCCTTAGCATCAGGTATTCGAACGGGTCATACATGGCATCGCGGACCTTGATGACGTCGGCATCGTCCGGGAACATAAGCGGCAATTCCTGCTTGTACATCAACGTGCAGGATGGCACCGGCGTCACGATGTCCCAACCCTCGTCGACGAGTTTTGCCAGCACAGGAATGTTCGTTTCCTTGGCTTTGGCAACGGCCTCAAGGTCGCCCAGTTCAAGTTTGGGCATCCCGCAGCAAGCTTCTTTTTCGGCCAGGCTCATGACGATGTCGTTGTGCCGAAACACCTCGACCAGGTCCTCGTTGATATCGGGCCGATTTCGATTGCCGTAGCACGTCGTATACAAGACGACCTTGCCGGTCGTGGTCTTGCCGGCCGTCGCAGGCGTGTCGGCCCCATTTTTCAGGTCCGCGAGGCGTTTGCGCGCCGTGTTGGAATGGTATTCAGGGACGGGCGCCTTGTGATGCACGCCGAGCATGCTCTCCAAGATCTTGCGCCCGGTTTTGCTGCGGTTGACCGCGTTGACGACATCGACCACAACGGGAATGCCCGCCAACGTGCCAACGCCGTCCGTATTGGTGAGCACCTTGTCGCGCATCGACGCGCCGTCTTTTTTGAAGCGCGCTGCCTTGGCGCGCAGCATCAGGTGCGGGAAGTCGACATTCCATTCATGCGGCGGCACGTACGGACACTTGCTCATGTAGCACATGTCGCAGAGGTAGCAGTGATCGACGACCTGCTCGTAGTCCTCTTTGGCGACGCCGTCCACTTCCATCGTCGCCGATTCATCAACGAGATCGAACAACGTCGGGAAGGAATGGCAAAGATTGAAACAGCGGCGGCAGCCGTGGCAAATGTCGAAGACACGCTCGAGTTCCGCGTTCAGCGCGGTCTCGTCATAGAATTCTTCCGATTGCCAGTCGATCGGGTGCCGTGTGGGCGCCTCGAGACTGCCCTCGCGTTTATCAGACATATTGAGTCAGAAGGGCCGGGCATTGCTGCCCGGCACAAGCTTTATCAATCGTCGAGCGTGTCGAGCGCTTTCTGGAACCGATTCGCGTGCGAACGCTCGGCTTTCGCCAGCGTTTCGAACCAGTCAGCGATCTCGTCAAAATCTTCGTCGCGAGCGGTCTTGGCCATACCCGGGTACATATCGGTGTACTCGTGGGTCTCACCCGCAATCGCAGCCGCGAGGTTTTCGGACGTTGAGCCGATCGGCAGGCCTGTGGCCGGGTCACCGGTTTCCTCAAGATACTCGAGGTGGCCGTGCGCGTGGCCGGTCTCGCCTTCTGCTGTCGAACGGAATACAGCGGCGACATCGTTGTAGCCCTCTACGTCGGCTTTGGCCGCAAAGTACAGGTAACGACGATTTGCCTGCGATTCACCCGCAAAGGCATCTTTCAGATTCTGCTCGGTTTTGCTGTCTTTCAATGACACGTTTTGCTCCCTCTCAGTTGAGAATGCGTCCTTTTTAGATTAATTCTAAATAACCGGACCCGATGCACTTTAGGACGCGACTTTGGTCATGTCAACTGACGCAGGATTGACGCTCCCATTTAGTGCAGGTAGCGTAGCGTCGCACCCTGCAACGAGCGGAATACATGGCTTCTGAGAAAAAAATCAACCTCGAAAAATCGCTGGCGGACCTCGAAGTCCTGGTGGAGGAACTCGAGTCCGGCGACCTGCCGCTCGAAAAAGCCATGAAGAAGTTTGAACAAGGCATAAAACTGACGCGCGGCTGCCAGGCGGCGCTCAAGGACGCCGAGCAAAAGGTACAGATTCTTCTTGAATCTGCCGGCGGCGAGGAGCTTCGCGACTTCGACATTGCGGATGACGACTGATACCAGCTCGCCGCTGCTAGTCGGCCACATCTCCCATCAGTTCCAGCAAAGCAATTACCGTGCTCTCCGTTCCCGCCGTCACCGACGATTCCGGTTCGATCTTGAACAACGGTGAGTGGTGGCTCGGCACCGGCGGTCCGCCCGACTTGGCCGCGTCGAAATCGGCCTGCGGTGTACCGCCGACCGCCCAGTAAACTGACGCGATCTCGGGGTCGACCGTGAAGAACGGAAAGTCCTCGGCACCCATGCCGAGCGTTGGCTTGTTAACGACGCGGTCCTCGCCCATGTTGGCGACCCAGGCCGTTCGCAGCCGTTGCGCCAGCGACGCCGTGTTGACCGTCGGCGGCACGCTCTCGTTCGAAATAATAACTTCCGGCAGCTTGTCCTCGGGCAGGCCCGCAACAC
>JBCAZN010000234.1:0-4843 GCA_038533035.1 Pseudomonadota bacterium | reverse complement strand
GGATGCCGAGGGCAACGCCAACAAATGTACCGACAATGCCAACTACGCTGCCTTGCGTAACGAATATTTTGACGATACTGGAAGGCTCGGCACCGACGGTGCGCAAGATCGCGATATCGCCCTGCTTGTCCTTCACAACCATGACCAGCGTTGAAACAATATTGAAAGCGGCAACTGCAATCACCATGAGCAGGATCACAAACAGGATCGATTTTGTAATCTGGATCGAGCGGAAGAAGTTGACGTGGCGTCGCGTCCAGTCACTGACCAGCACCATCTCGCCGTGCTCGATAGCCACTTCGCGAACGATCTCGGGAGCTGCATAGATATCAGTAACGCTGAGACGCACGCCGGAAACGGCATCGCGCATGCGATACAGCTTTCTGGCATCGCTCAGGTTGATGAATGCAAGACGGCGATCAAACTCGTACATGCCGACGCGGTAAGTTCCTGACACCGTAAACCGTTTCGTACGCGGCACGACACCCGCCGGCGTGACGATGCCCTGCGCCAGCGTCACGGTGACTTTGTCGCCAACCTCAACCTGTAATGCGTCGGCAAGCTCATTGCCAAGCACAATTCGAAACTCGCCATCGGCAAGGTCAGATAGCTGTCCCGACTGCATCACGCCACCGATACCGGACACGGCGTTTTCAAGCTCAGGATCGATGCCGCGCAGCTCCGCGCCACTTAACTCTTTTTCGAACACTAGCAGCGCCTGGCCTTCGACATACGGCGCCGCCGCCGTGACCCGTTCGTTGCCGGCCGCAACCTCGAGCAAACCGTCGCTCGTTGTCAGCCTGCCTTCGCTGCCTTCGATGACAGCATGCGCGGTCATTGCCAGCAACCGATTCTGCAACTCTCGTTCAAAGCCATTGACGACCGACATCACCACAATCAACACGCTGACCGCGATGGCAATGCCGAGCATCGAGATGCCCGAAATCAACGAGACAAAACTGTTCTGGCTGCGCGATCGCACATACCTGCTGCCAATCCAGATTTCGAAACGACTACTCATCGGCTGCGCATCGACTACTCGTACCGCAATGCGGCGGCAGGATTCACCAGAGCGGCGCGGCGCGCCGGGTACAAGGTTGCCAGCGAGGTCAATACAAATGCGGATACGGCAATGATCGCTACGTGGCGAACCTCGACGATCGAGGGAATTTCAGTCACGTAATACACGTCGCCCGGCATGATCTGGAAACCCAGCAACTGTTCGAGAAATGGTGCAATCGTCGGTACGTTAATCGCCAGTACAACACCGAGCAGTACGCCAATCAGAACGCCCGCCCAGCCGATCACCGCACCCTGGACGAAGAACACGCGCACGATGCCATCGGGACCCATACCGAGTGTTCGCAATACGGCGATGTCATTGGTCTTGTCGGTTACGACCATGACGAGGCTGGCGACGATGTTGAACGCCGCCACGCCGATAATTAGAGACAGGATCAGCGACATCATCATTTTCTCCAGCCGAATCGCCCGGAAATAACTGCCGTTCTCGATTGTCCAGTCGCTGCTGCGGAACTGCTCACCAAGGGCATCCTGGATTGACCGCGCGAGCGCGGGCGCCGCCATCACGTCGTCGGCACGAAACCGTACTGCCTCGACGGCCGAGCCAATACCCTTGATCTCACCCAGGTCTTCGCGATGCACCAGCGCTAGCACGCCGTCGTGATCCTGCAGGCCGACCTCAAAGATGCCGCGCAACACAAAGCGCTCGAGCACTGGCTCAAGCGTGCCGTCGCCCACCGCGCGCGGCACCAGCAGGACAACGTTATCGCCAATGCGTGCGCCCAGCTTGTACGACAATACGGCACCCAGGACGATGCTGCGTTCGCCGGACTGCAGGACGTCGAGGTCGCCTTCGATCATATTGACGAATTGCCCGGACAGGGAGCGCTCATAATCTGGCTCAATGCCGTGCACGAGCACCGCCACCAGCTCACGGCCCGACTGGATCATGCCCTCCAGTTCCGAGAATGGCGCGGCCGCGACGATGCCGGGCTCAGCGGCGACCGTCTCAACAAGTGGTTCCCAGTCTTCGAGCGCACCGTCCGCCGCTACAATCTTGCCGTGCGCTGACATACTGAGCAGGCGGTCACGTAACTCGCCCTCAAAGCCGTTCATGACCGACAGGATGACAATCAGGGCCGCGACGCCCAGTGCGATGCCGAGCAGCGATATCAACGTGATAAATGACACGAATTTGGTGCGGCGCTTTGCCCTCAGATAGCGCAGCCCAACGAACAATTCGACGGGGTTCAACATCGGCTGCATTAAACCACATTCAAGCACTTACAGGCGTTTTTGTGGCGGGGTGTGACGCAGTTCGCATCTGGACCCCGAGGTTGTGGTGCTATAGTCTTCAGACCAGAAATGGGAGTGAATTCAATGACCAAGTTGCGTAACGCATCACTCGCCGCCGTGCTGTTTGCCCTCTGCAGCGTAGCCAGTGCAGACACCGTAAAAATGGACGGCGTCGGCGCCAATGTTGCGGACGATGGCCGCCCTTCGCGCGGCATGACGCAACAGCGCGTCCAGGCCAAGTACGGACAACCCGACTCGGCCCGCTCGCCGGTTGGCGATCCGCCGATCACGCGCTGGGAGTACAAGGATTTCGTCGTGTATTTCGAGCATGACAAGGTAATCCACGCGGTCCTCAAGCGCTAATTACAGGAACAACCCCGAAAAGCCCGGTTCGGCGACGAACCGGGCTTTTTTTTGTGCCGCCGCGAGCGCAAATAAGCGATAATCGCGCCCTTTTTCCGGGTACGACAACTCGTGAGCGAAACGCTACTCCTGACAGGCCGACCGGCAATTCCCCGTGCCGGGCACAGCGCCAACTGGGGCCGACTGATCGGTGCCAGCTGTGCGCTCGCATTTGCGGAACTTAGCCGCAAGCTGGCCGAGGACTCGCCGCGCCCGCTGTTACTGTTGGCTGACGATCCCCGCCATGCCGACCGACTCGAAGCCGAAGTGCGGTTTTTTGCCGGCGAACACGTTCGCGTTGAACACTTCGTCGACTGGGAGACCCTGCCGTGGGACAACTTTTCCCCACACCAGGACATCATCTCGCAACGACTGGCCGTGCTTGCGGGTCTGCCAACCCTGCAATCGGGTGTCGTGATTGCAACGGTCGCATCGCTGCAGCAGCGCTTGCCGCCCACCAATTATGTAGCGGCACATTCGTTGTCGCTGGTGCGCGGTCAGGCACTGCCACGCGAGGAATTTACAGAGACACTGGTCGACAGCGGCTATCTGCGCGTGCCGCAAGTCGCCGAACACGGCGAATTTGCCGTACGTGGCTCGCTGATCGACATCTACCCGATGGGTGCGGAGCGCCCGATTCGAATTGACTTTTTCGACGACGACATCGAATCGCTGCGGTACTTTTCGCCAGACACCCAGCGATCCGGTACGCAGCTGGATACTGTTAACATCCTGCCGGCGCGTGAGATCCCACTCGACCCGGAAGGCGTTGCAAGGTTTCGTCACGCGTGGCGGGAGCGATTTGAAGGCCAGCCAGCGAAGTCACGTGTTTATCGCGAAGTATCCGATGGCATCGCACACGGCGGCATTGAGTACTACCTGCCGTTGTTTTTCGAGGAATCCGCATCCCTGGTCGACTATCTGCCGGAGAACTGCGTAGTCGCCCTGCCCGATGGCGCGCGGGACCGTCTCGACCAGTTTTGGTCGGAGACGACCGAGCGCTACGAAATGTACAGCCACGATCTGGAACGACAGATCCTGACAGCCGAGGAAACTTTTTATACGCCCGATGCTGTTACGGCCGCGTTGTCGGCATTCAGCCAGCTCTGCTATTCCGGCCAGTCAGTGACTGGTGACGCCGTCAATTTCGCGACGCGTCTGCCGCCCGCCATGAAAATTGAAACGCGTTACGAGGATGCCGCGGCCGCATTAATGCAGTTCCTCAATGACTTCGATGGCCGGGTGCTGTTCAGCACCGATTCGCCGGGCCGTCGTGAACAACTGTTCGACATGTTGACCGGGCGTGGCCTCGACCTCGCACGCAGCGCCGACTGGCACGAATTCGTGACCGTTGAACAGCGCATCGGCATTGCCGTCGCACCGATTGAAAGCGGTGTACTGCTACCCGACGCAAAGACCGCCCTGATCAGCGAACAGCAGCTGTTCGGCGAACGCACGCGCACCCGTAAAAAACGCCGCCGTACAGACCGCGACCCTGAGTCCATCATTCGGCAACTCAACGACCTCGAAGAAGGCAGCCCGGTCGTACACGCCGAGTTCGGCGTCGGCCGGTACCTCGGCCTGGTTATTCTCGAGGCAGGCGGCATCAAGGCCGAATTCCTGCAACTTGAGTATGCGGACGGCGACAAGCTCTATGTGCCCGTACACGCGCTCGAATTGATCTCGCGCTACACGGGCGCATCGCCGGAAAATGCACCGCTGCATCGGCTGGGTAGCGACCAGTGGGAGAAGGCGCGCAAACGTGCGATCAAGAAGATTCGTGACGTCGCAGCAGAATTGCTGGACATCTATGCGCGTCGTGCCGCGCGCCCGGGCCATCGCTTTCACTGGCCCGAAGGCGAATACCGTAACTTTGAGTCGGGCTTTCCGTTCGAGCTGACCGAGGACCAGGCACACACCATCGACGATGTGCTGGAGGACCTGGCCTCCGACCAACCGATGGATCGCGTTGTGTGCGGCGACGTTGGCTTCGGTAAAACCGAGGTTGCGTTGCGTGCGACCTTTGCCGCGATACACGGAGGCAAGCAGGTTGCCGTGCTGGTACCGACCACCTTGCTGGCCCAACAACACGGACAGACTTTTCGCGATCGCTTCGCGGACT
>JBCAZN010000233.1:0-4835 GCA_038533035.1 Pseudomonadota bacterium | reverse complement strand
TCCGATCTCCTGAAGGCGTCCTCCGGCAGCCAGCGGTGCACAATGGCATAGGCAACAACGCCGCCGACTACGACGCCCGCCGTGCCCATGACCATGACCAGTACGCCCTTACCCATGACCTTGACCACTGCGGGCACGTTGACCTTGATCAGCATCAATACGATGAATACCGGCAACACGTACTTGCTGAGGCCCGAATATATAATCGAGGAATTCGGAATTACGGTCTTACCGCCAATGGCCAGATTGCTCAGGAACACCGGCGTCGCGTAGATAAACAGCAGCGGCGGTACGAAGTTAAACAGTTTTGCTTCGGTAACCTGGGCCAACAGGAAGAAAAAAGCAGCAACGATGCAGAGCACCGACAACACGCCGATAGGCGATGAGATCAGTGTTGTTTCCATTGGCCATGCCTCAACCCGTCTGTTGCGGCTGAGTATAAAGCATCGAGCGCGATGTGCTCAGGAGAAGCCGAGCTGTGCCTGAAAATCCTTGCGGGTTGCGCTATCTGTCATGGCCGCGGACCTGACCGTGAGCCAGGCCGCGTCCCAGTCCTTGACCTTGCTCGGACCAAAGATAAATTTTGCGACATAGCTTTCAAGCTCGTTGACACGAATAACGTTTTTCGGCGGCGGAGTCGTGAACTCTACGTCGCCTGAGAAGATCACCAGGTTGGCAACCGGCACATCCGGCACCACATTCTGCAGCGCGCGTGTGCGCCCTTCGTTCTGGATTAGCGGGTTCAGGAAGCGGCGCCGATGCACGCCATCGACGTTCGTCCACTGCGGCTCGTCTTCGGCGCCGAACACGACGCCATCAAAGTGCTTGGTCTGGATACAAAGGATGCCGCCTGCTGTCAGGATTGCGTGGTCAATCTTGGCGAGGCCGCCGTAGGCGCCCGGCAGGATAAAGTCGTGCAGGACATCCTGGCTGCGTTTTCGCAGCGCGGTCTTGATGCGAAATTCACCCGCCTTGCGGTTGACGAGGCGCGCCACGTGCCCGGCGGCCGAACGAAACACAAGCGTCAGGAGCAGCGCCGCGGCGAGCGTGAAACAGAAAATGGCCGGACCAATGCTGGTGACACCCGTTTGCAGATCACCTTCCGCCACGACGGCGGGGATCGTAATGAGCGGCACAGCGCTCACGATGGTCTGCAGGTGTTTCGACATAACACTAAGAATATAGCCCGCATCGCGGGAAATATCGTAGCAGGTCACGTTTTCGTCAAAATCCGCGGTGCTTTCGGGTTACCCGCGCGCGTCAGCCCGGGTACGCGAGATAGAAGCCGTCGACCTCGGCGACGCGGATTGGCGTTTCGTAGACGCTACTGAGTTGAGCGTCAGTCAGTACTTCCGACTTCGGCCCATCCGCGACAACCTTGCCCGACTGCAGTAACACGACGCGATCGACTTCGGGCGGAATCTCGTTGAGGTGATGCGTGACAATGACAATATTGCGCCCGGCGCGGGCCAATTCACGGATGCGCGCGAGGTAGTCAAAGCTCGCCGCGAAGTCGAGCCCCGACGTCGGCTCATCGAGAATCAATGTAACGGGATCGTGGACCAGCGCGCGCGCGAGCAGGCAGCGGCGTTGCTGGCCGCTCGACATGTGCTTGAGTGGCGTCCGCACGAGTTCGCCAACGCCAAGCTCCTCGAGTGTGGCGATCGCAGCACTTACCTGTGTATCCGTGACTCGATCGGAGAGAATGCCGTGAACGCCGATGCTCGCGTGAAACCCCGAGACGACCACCTCGAGCGCCGATGTTGTCGGTGTGTAGCGCTGCTGCAGGTCGTTCGACACAACGCCAATGCGTCGCCGCAGTTCCCACACATTCCACTTGTCCTTGCCAAGAATGCGAACAAAGCTGCCGTCGCGCACGACGGGATACAGCTCGCGATTAATGGTCTTGAGCAGCGTTGTTTTGCCAGAACCGTTTGGCCCGAGCACCGCGACGCGTTCATGTTGCTCGATATCAAGATCAAGTTGCTCGAAAACGCAGGTCGTACCACGCCAGATGGTCGCGTTGCGAATTTCGATGAGCTTGGGCTCGGGCATCAGATCTCGCTGGTCAGGTTGGTCGGTTTCCAGTCGTTGTATTGTTCGTAGGCAGGTGGGCGGCCTTCGCCTTCCATTTCCTCCATACGCTCGGCAAGCCACTGAAACCACTCAAACGCATTGGGCGCATCCAGCTCAAGGCGGAGTTCTTCGGCCCACCGCTCGAGCTTTCGCCACATTATTGTTGTTGACGACCCAATCAGGTGGTGCACGACGACCGACGGTACGATGCGTTGGAACATCATGACGCCTATGTTCTCCATCGTCGTAGCGATCATCATGGCGTAGTGCTCGCCGTCCGGGAAACGGCGTTTGAGCTCGGCTGCAGTTAGCCCGTCAGGGTATTGCAGAACATTACGATAGGCCTCGGTAAATTGCGGGCTGCCAAACGAACGGAATAACTCGATAGCCGCGAGTTCGCGTCGTTGCTGGCGTGTCTGGCGCATTTGCAGCAGCGCGAAAATGATGCCGCCTACAACAATAACGGCGCTGAAAATTTCGGCCATGCTGGCCAGTCGGTCGAGATCAGTCATTGTAGTTTCCTTAAACTTGGCGGTGCTTCCACTTGCCGCGCCGGAATACGATGATACTTAGAATGGTGAGTAGTGATTCGGCAACAACAATGGCCATGAATGCGCCGTTGGGGCCGAGGTCGGTGCCCGTTGCAAGCGTGTAGGCGAGCGGTGTTTCAACCAGCCAGAAACAGATCATGTTCAGCACGACCGGCGTGCCGGTATCACCTGCACCGTTCAGGGCCTGGACGATAACCATGCCGGTTGCATACATCGGGAAGCCTACGCCAAGAATCTTGAGGCAGCTTGTGCCCCAGCGCAGGACATCAGGATCAGTGGTGAAAAAGCTGGTGACTTCATGTGCGAATATGAACAGCAGGAATCCTGTCACAGACATAAATATGATGTTGTATTTCGTGGCACGCCACGTCGACGCTTCAGCACGGTCGGGTTGACCGGCGCCGAGATTCTGGCCCACCAGTGTTGCAGCTGCGTTTCCCAGACCCCAGGCCGGCAGAAAAATAAACTCCATCATGCGCAGGGCGATGGTGTAGGCCGCGATAGCGGCACTGCCAAAAATCGCGACAATACGCATAACGATGATCCAGCTCGCTGTCGCCACCAGGAACTGACCGATACCGCCGAGTGAAAGCTGGATCATACGTTTCGTCAGCGCCGCGTTGATCTTCAGGTGTCGTAATCCACACGATAATCGCCCGCGGCCGTTCAAGAGGTACCAGAGCTGGTATGCGACGCCGGTGCCGCGACCGATCGTTGTCGCGATTGCAGCACCGGTAACGCCGAGCTCGGGGAATGGGCCCAGACCAAAGATCAGGCAGGGATCAAGGACAATATTGATACCGTTGGCCAGCCATAATGATCGCAACGCCACCGTCGCATCGCCCGCGCCGCGGAATGCGGCGTTCAAAAGGAACAGGTAGAAAATGCTGAATGAGCCACCCAGCAACCAGGCTGTGAATCCGTAACCCGTTTCAATCACGCTGTCCGATGCGCCCATGATGGCCAGCAGGTCGCGCGCAAAGATAAAACCGAAAATGCCGATCAGGGCAGACAGGACGGCGGCTATCCAGATAGATTGCCCGGTTACTTCAGCCGCACCATCCGGGTCACCGGCGCCAATGCGGCGCGACACCATCGCGGTAACCGCGAGGCCAAGACCAATGGCAACGCTATAGAGCACAGTGACCAGCGCTTCTGTTATGCCGACAGCCGCAACGGCGTCGGTGCCGAGCATCGATACAAACGCGATATCGACAACGGCGAACACGGATTCCATCGACATCTCGAGCATCATGGGAATTGCAAGCAGGCCGAGCGCCCGGCCGATGGGGCCACGCGTGTAGTCTTCATCGCTGTCGCGCAATGCTTGTCGCACAAATGCCGTCGTGCGCTGCCACAGCGATGTGTTTTCAGGCGTCGTCATGAGCGCGTAGCGGTGTAAACTGGAATCTGGTTCCCCCGGGGATACGTATCATGCCTGAAGGTCTACTCTGGTTGCTCATCTTTATCGCGGGCGTCGTTGTCTACACGATCGCAAAAGTAGTGCAGCTAAAGCGCCAGAGTCAGCGTCAGTGGGATGAGGTCGACAAGAGCAAGCTCAGGGAGTGGGAAGACGATGACGACTGGTGAGTGTCAGTCGGATCGGTCGCCACGCAAGAGGGCTTCCAGTTCCACGGATGCATCCTTGATCGTCTGAATCAGTTTCTCTTCGGAGTCGTAGAACTGGTGTTCTTCGATTAGCAGCTCGTTGTCATGCTCAGCGAAAGCCTCAACCGTGCGGTGCGCCTCGTCGGCTGTCTGGCCGAACTCCGTCAATACCAGTTCCGACATTGCGAGACTTGCCGACAGCGTCTCACGGAAGATGTGCTTGATACCGAGGTCCATCAGTGAATGGACGTGACGGCGATTACGCGCCCGAGCAATGATGGTCAGATGCGGGTAGTTGTGAATCACCGATTCTGCGATTCGAACGGATTCCTCGATATTCGAGATTGCCAGAACAAAGATATGCGCGCGCCGTGCACCGGCTGCATGTAACAGGTCATGCCGTTTGGCGTCACCGAAATGGACGGTCGCTCCATAGCGCCGAACGACGTCGACCTGGCTGGAATCCCGGTCGAGCGCTGTAAACGGCACGCCCGCGACCGACAACAGGCGACCAATAATCTGCCCCACGCGACCGTAGCCCGCGATGATGATGTCGTGGTCCTCGTCGACCGGCATGTCAAAAATGCGTTCGTCTTCATC
>JBCAZN010000232.1:0-4903 GCA_038533035.1 Pseudomonadota bacterium | reverse complement strand
CTTCTTCGTAACCACACCTGTTGTGCTCTACGCGGCGCAACCTTTTTTCAAGAAGCTGACGAGGCGCAGGAATCGCTGCATGTCGTCGTCAATACCCTGGAATTCCCCGGCGTACAGCCCGACCGCAAACATCATGACCTGCATCATGCCGAGCGACGCGACCAGCAGCCGTTTCAGCGCCGCGCGCTGTTCGGCGACTTCGGGTTTTGCCACGTCATCCGGCGCGAGTGGCTGCGGCTGGTAGCCGAGCGCGGCAAGCCGGGCAAGCACGTCACCGAGGCCGACGGTTTGAGTATCCCAGGTGACCTGGACTCGATGCGTCATCGGGTTTACATCTGCTGACCGTACGCCTTCCATGCCGTTGAGCGTGCTGTCGATGAGCCAGCTGCATGCCGAGCAGTACATGCCGCCGGCATACACCGTCGCTTCGGCCACGGTGCCTGCAACGTCTGCAAACGCTTGCTGCATGGCGTCGCTGTTGAACGCAGCCCATTCGGTTTCGTCATCAGGGGGTCTGCCGATACCAGGCTGCGGCGTATCGCGCAGCGCGTAGTAATTGCTCATGCCGCTGTCGCGTATGAGCTCAGCGACCGCTTTGCAGCCGGGGCAGCAGACGGGATGCTGCTCATCCTCGATAGCGACGCTCAGCTCGCATCCGGCAGGCATCGGTAGCGCGCAGTGAAAGCAGTCGCGCGAAATAGCGTAGTTATTCGCGAGCATCCGCAGTTCTGCCGAGCGCTTTGCTGGCTTCTCCAGACCACTCGCTGCTTAGCCGCCAGTCGTCACCCGAGGATAGGACAACGTAGTAACGCCCGCTGGGTTGCTGCACGAAGTGGCCGGCCCAGGTTGGTTCGCCGGCAGCATTCGGCATGGCGCGCACGAGCGCGGTCTCGAGGTCATGCCCGTGCTGGGTCGGATGCAGGAGTTCCAGCCTGAGCGTGTCGGGTGTCGGCGTATTTGCGGTCGACGTCAGGCTGACGGTAACCGCCCGAGTTGCCGCATTGATGCTGAGCATCGCGCCTAGGCCGGTCTCGGACGCCGTGCGTTCTGCTGCAAGATGTCGTTCGGTAACGACATTGATGCCGTCGTCCGATTGGAAGACCAGCGAGTCGGTGCCCTGCATCGCGATCCAGACTGTGGAAAGTCCTGCAATTACTGCGCTGGCCGGCAAGGCAATGATGAACCAGGGCCAGAACTGCCGGTACCAGGGGAGGGTGTCTTCTTGCTGTCGGGTCATTGTGCCGGTCCTATAAAGCGGCTGTCCTCGACAACGGATTCGGGCACGCCGTCGAGCGCCGTCGCGGTGAAATCAATTCTGGATACTCCGCGCGCCGTATTGCGCGGTGCGCGGACACGCAGTGGCAGGTTCATCACGCCGCCACCCTCGACGACCAGGATGTCGTCAACGCCGTCGAGGCGGATGCCGTCGACGCCAGTCACTGCGAGCCGGAAGCGTCTTTCTTCATTGCGCTGATTGATAAGCTTGATCGTGTAACTGTTCTCAACGATGTCCCGCGGCAATTCCCGGTACAGTGCGTTGCGATCACGAATCACATCCAGAATGATGGGCGTGCGCATCGCCATCGAAGTAATCAATCCGCCGATCAATATCATCAACAATGTCGCATACACGAGCATACGCGGTCGGATGACATGCGTTTCCTTGTTTTGCATCGCGTGTTCGGTCGTGTAGCGAACCAGGCCGCGCGGATAATTCATGCGGTCCATGACAGAGTCGCAGGCGTCGATGCACGCCGCACAGGCAATGCATTCGTATTGCAGTCCGTCACGAATATCGATGCCGGTCGGGCAGACCTGCACACACATCGTGCAATCGATGCAGTCGCCGAGTCCCTCGGCCTTGTGATCGACCGAGCGTTTGCGACCACCGCGCGGTTCACCGCGCCCGCGGTCATACGAGATTATCAACGTGTCCTTGTCAAACATCGCACTCTGGAAGCGCGCATACGGACACATGTATTTGCACACCTGCTCGCGCATGTATCCGGCATTGCCGTACGTCGCAAAGCCGTAGAACAGTCCCCAGAACAGCGTCCAGCCGCCGACATTCAGGGCGACGATGTCCATGCCGAGCTCGCGAATCGGCGTGAAGTAGCCGACGAACGTGAAGCCCGTCCACATCGAGAACGTAATCCACAAAAACTGCTTCGAGAACTTGCGGCGCAACTTGTTAAAGCTCCACGGCGCCTTGTCGAGTTTCATGCGCTGCGAGCGCGTGCCTTCCGTCAGCTGCTCAATCCAGATGAAGATTTCAGTCCAGACGGTTTGCGGACACGCGAAGCCGCACCAGAGACGACCGGCGAGTGCCGTAAAGAAAAACAAGGTCAGCGCGGCAATGATCAGCAGCAGCGCCAGGTACGGAAAGTCCTGCGGCCAGAGCGTCATGCCGAGCAGATAAAACTTGCGCTCGGGTAAATCAAACAGAAAAGCCTGACGGCCGTTCCACTGCAGCCAGGCGACGCCATAGAACAGGCCGAGCAACGTGATCGTTGCGAGTTTGGAGAGCTTTTCGAAGCGTCCGTCGATTTCGCGCGGATAGATCTTCTGCGCGCTCTCGTACATTGACGCGGCTTGCGGTTTCGACATTGTGAGCGCTCGTGAGTCCTGCTATTCGTCAGCTTTGCGATGCTGCACATCGCGTTTCGGTGCCGTTCGTACAAGAAATGCCGTGAGTCCTGCGCAGCACAGCGTCAGGAACCAGAAAAAGAAAAATCCCGCCGCGTATCCGGCGTCGCGCCCCACGGCCAGGTCTTCATCGAACACCTGGGTCAGGTCGACCGGATCGAACATGGCGAAAAAGATCATCGTGCCAACGGCGGCACACAGAAACGAAATCCAGACGACCGTGAATACCGCCTGCTTGTTGCGGCTCCATTGTTGCGCGCCTCTGTACTCCTCGCTGATCATGACGTTCGTGGCTTACTCGCCGGACAGGCTTGCGACGTAGGCGGCAAGTATCTTGGTTCGGTCCTCGCCGAGCAGAGCGCCATGTGCAGGCATTACGCCAAAACGCCCCTCGCTGATCGATGTCCGGATGTCGTCGGCATCGGAGCCGTACAACCAGATATCGTCGGTGAGGTTTGGCGCACCAAACGCCTTGTTGCCGGTGCCGGCTGGCGTGTGGCAGGCGCCGCACAGCCCCATGAACAACGGTTGCATCGACAGGGCACCCGCATCGGCTTCCTCGAGTCCGCTCAGGCTGCGCACGTATCGAACCATATTGTCGAGCCCGGCTTCGCCACCCAGTGCTGCGGCGAGCGGCGCCATCGCTGCGGTCCGGCCTGCGTCGATGGATTTGACGAGATCGGCCTCTGTATTGCCCCAGAGCCAGTCATCATCGGTCAGGTTCGGATAGCCCTTCGCGCCACGTGCGTCCGAGCCGTGACAGGTCGTGCAGTAGCTCGCGTACAGTGACCGGCCAAGTGCCATCGCGTCCGCATCCTGTTGCAACACATCGAAGTCCATGGCGGCAAAGCGCTCGTAAATCGGCTCGTAGCGTTCGGCGGCGGCCTGCATTTCGGCTTCGTACTGGCCTTCCTGGGTCCAGCCCAGCAAGCCCTGGAAACTGCCAATGCCCGGGTAGGCGATCATGTAGCCGACCGCCCAGGCGATCGTAATGAAGTACAGGTACAGCCACCATTTGGGCGCGGGGTAGTTCCATTCCTCGAGGTCACCATCCCAGATATGCCCGACGACGTCGTCGTCCGATACGTCCTGCGGCCCCTGTTTGGCCGACCAGCTGATCAGCCAGACACACCAGATGACGAACGCAATCGTGCCGACAGCAAGAAACCAATGCCAGAATTCGGTCATTTGGAATTCTCCCGCTCAGTATCCATGTAGTTATCCTCTTGGAGCGGTAACGCAGCCGACGCGTCGAAGTCCTTTTTGCGCCGACTCGACCATGCCCAGACCCAGATGCCGATAAAGGCGAAGAAAATGACCGCTGTGAGAATGCCGCGTAGCAGGTTGATATCCATCGTCATCTACCTGCGGTTCTGCCGGTTGGTGCCGAGTTCCTGCAGGTACGCGATCAACGCATCCATTTCGGTCTTGCCCTCGACGTCAGCCGCCGCGCTCGCGATTTGTGCATCGCTGTACGGATCGCCAAGGAAGCGCAGCGTTTTCATCTTCGCCGTGATGAGCTCGCCGTCAACGAGGTTTTCTTCAAGCCACGGGTAGCCGGGCATGTTTGATTCGGGTACCAGCGCGCGCGGATCGAGCAGGTGCAGTCGCTGCCAGTCGTCCGAGTAGCGACCGCCGACGCGGGC
This sequence comes from Pseudomonadota bacterium, assembly GCA_038533035.1. Classification (GTDB taxonomy): domain Bacteria; phylum Pseudomonadota; class Gammaproteobacteria; order Steroidobacterales; family Woeseiaceae; genus UBA1847. The sequence continues at coordinate 611 of JBCAZN010000232.1, read as the reverse complement.
AAGATCCGGTCCGGTACGCTTCGAGCCGAACTGGAAAGGCCGGTCGTAGACCGTCTCGCCGGCCGTTGTGTACGGGCCGTATCGTTCGGTCTCGGAGCGAAACGGTCGAATCATCTGCGAGTGGCAGTTGTAGCAGCCTTCGCGCACGTACACATCGCGACCGGCGAGTCGCAGCGCCGGGTAGGGCGCGATGCCGTCGTCCGGCTCGGTCGCGTCGGAACTGGCCATGAGCGGAATGATCTCGACGAGGCCGCCAATGCTGATGGCCACGATGATCAGCACGATCATCAGGTTGAGACTTTTCTCAATGACTTCGTGCCGCATTACGCACCTCCCGTGGCGGCAACGGCCGACCGGTTGAGCGAGGGATCGAGCACTTCCGCATCCTTTGCGGGCTGCGCACTGATCGTCTTCCAGACGTTGTACGCCATGATCAGCATGCCGCAAAAGAACAGACCACCGCCAAGGAGGCGCAACCCGTAATACGGATAGGTGGCCTTCAGTGACTCGACAAACGAATAGGTCAGCGTGCCGTCGTCGTTGACCGCACGCCACATCAGGCCCTGTGTGATACCCGCGACCCAGAGTGCGACCGCATACAGCACGACGCC
>JBCAZN010000231.1:0-4904 GCA_038533035.1 Pseudomonadota bacterium | reverse complement strand
CAAGTACGCCCCGCTCTAGCCAAATAAGATCGCCAGCTGCAGTCCGAGCATTGTAGCGACCACCACGAAACCGGCCGCCAACAAACTTGCGCCCCAGCGTGCCAGTGTCATGCGGTGTGCAAAACCCGCAACGACCGGCATTGCCGGCAACGCAACGAGGCAGGCGATCGGGTAAATTACCAGCGCGACGCGCGGGTAGCGAAACGCCCAGGTCTTGAGTTCGCGGCGTGACTGCATTGCGTGCACAAAAGTATCCATCGAACCAAGTTGCTCTGTCGCGAACGCTCTCGCCTGTTTGCTGCCCATGCCGTCATCGACCGCAGCATCAATGAGATCGTCGTAATGGTCGCGGAGTTCGTTGACCGTCCGATGTGCATGGCGCGGCGCAATGCCGCTTTCGAGCAGTGACTGAGCCAGTGCGTTGAAATCGGGATCACGCACTGGCGCCCTCCAGTGCCGTCGAAACGCCGCCCTGGATACGGGCCCAGTCAGACTGCAGCTTTGCCAGTCGGTCGCGCCCCTTTTTCGTGACCGCGTAGTAGACGCGCGTCCTGCCGCCAACGGCTTTGCGCTTGGACTTCAGCGAACCATTGCGTTCGAGGCTGTGCAACACCGGGTAAATAACGCCCTCACCCAGCGAAATCGCCTCGTTGGTGACGTCGCGGATCGAACGCACCAGCTCGTAGCCGTACATCTCCTTGTCATCAAGCAGCCGGAGCAATAACAACTCGGGAACGCCGCTCATGAAGGGGGGATTGCTTTGCGCCATAGGTCTTTTCTCCGGACTCTCCGAAGATACCTCGAACTAATAGGTATTTCAAGGGTTACTCTGCGGTTCTAGGTATGTATCATACCTCGTAGTTCAAGGCATTTCTTGGCGGGAGGCCAGAGGAGACACCTGATGTTTACCCGATACGCTTCCGGGCGCGCGTCGTCGACGGCAATCCGGTGATGACCAGCAACGTTCGCAAACTGTTCCGTTTTGAGATGGAGAACGACTAGCGCCAAACCCAGGGTGGCGGTTCGGACGAACGCCTTTCTTCCCGCCGGGCCGCCTGAAGGGCCGCCACCCGACCTAGCCGCGATCGAACAGCTGCTGCAGTCTGAATACCTCTTCTTCTCGTTCAACGATACGCACATCTCGTTGCAGGACGTTGGGTGACCGCAGCGACCACGTCTCATACAACGTTGACCGCTCGCGATCCAGTGTCTCCACGACGAATGACTCGCCGTTCCAACCCGACACCCGCTTCGCCTCGATCGGCCCGACGCTGATCAACCTGTTTTCCCCGAACGTGTACTCCTCGACTATGGCCCGGTCATAGCTGATGAACATACTGTACGGCGTCTGTGTCACTTTGACATCCGTCCCGTACTCAAGAAACAAATGCACCGAGCTTACTTTCGGCCGTGGCTGCGCCACGCGTTGACGGCTTGCGGCGCGGGTCGGAATCTCAATGTTGTTATCAACTTTGGGGCGGCGCCGGGCATCCCCGGTTTCCCGCAGCTGCCACTGCCCGCTCAGGTCAACGTTCCCCGGTGGCGTCGGGTGCTTGGATTCCAGCATCGGCTCGCTTGCGGCGCATGCACCAAGAAACAGGAAACCCGCGAGCGCCCCGGCGGTCCAAAACCGCGTTAAAACATTTGTCATATGTCAACCGAATCCAATGCTATTCGTTGCTATAGTATCTTGTAACCGCAGGAGAGTTTACTGATGCGAAAATTAATAGTCCTCATGTTATCTGCAGGCCTGGTGGCGCCGCTGATGGCTTCAGCTCAATCGATCGACGATTTGCAGTCAATGAGCCCGGAAGACTGGCGCGCTTATTTTGAAGCCATGTCAGACGACGAGCGCAAGGCCATGCGCGACAAATGGCGCGCAGAATTCGATGCGCTTCCTGAAGAAGACAAGCGCGCCATGCGTGAAGAGCGTCGTGGTCGCGGCGAGCAGCGTCGCAGCGAAATGCGGGAACGCCATGCATCGATGTCCGACGAGGAACGCGCCGCCATGCGCGCCGAGCGTGACGCCAAACGGGCCGAACGTCGGGCCAGGTGGGAATCCATGAGCGAGGAAGAACGAGCTGCCGCGCGCGAAAGACGTGCGGGCAAGAAAGGAAAACGCGGTCAGCGCGGACGCGGCGGCGAGCGCCAGAAGGGCGACGTATCGCAGTAAGCCGTAGTCTGACTACCGTACCTGGCGCAGTTCCGAAGCCAGTGCTTTGTCAAAAGCGCTGGCTTTTTTAATGGTGACTCGCTCAAGCTCGAGCCAGTCGGCAAGACGACGCAATTCGGCCGCGAGCGCGGGGGCGGTATCGGCTGGTTTCGCACAACCCTCGCAGAAGGCTGCCTGAACCAGGAGCGCCGATTCGCTGCGGTCCGCTTTAAGGTCAACGCGCGCGGTTACGCGGTCGCCCTCACGAAACGGCAACACGTAATAGCCCCAGCGGCGTTTGGCGGCCGGCACATAAATTTCGATGCGGTATTCAAAGTCAAACAGGCGTTCTGCGCGCGGCCGGAACCACACCATGGGATCAAACGGTGACAATAGCGACGCACCGGGAATGTTTCGGGGGCTGCGTGCACCTGCATGCAGCCAGGCCGTCTCCTGCCAGCCTTCGACACGCACCTCGGTGAGTGTCCCCGCTTCCGCCAACTCATCAATGAAGGGACGAATCTCCGTCGGCGTCATTCGATAATAGTCGGCGATGTCCTGGCAGGTTGCGACACCCAATGCGGCAGCAGACTTCTTCACCAGTTCACGCTGTGCGTCGGTTTTTTCGATGCGCCGGTCAAGATGCTCGTCGGCGATAAGCCGCACGGGCAAGTCATAGACGCGCTGAAAGTTTTCGAGCCGACGTCTTACCGCGACACTGCCACGTCCAAAGTGGTAGTCGAGCGCAAGGCGTGACATCGGCCGGTGCCAGTCGCCGGGCTTGCCCTTTTTCCGGGGTATTGTCGGCAGGTCGTTCGCGGTCAGGCCACCCTGCTCCCTGATGCGCTGCAGCGCGTCGGCAAGATACGCATCCCGGTCCGGCAAGGTATGCAACGGACTGCGCTTGTGCGGGGCAAATTGATCACGCCGGTAGCGCAGCAGCGGCCAGTCCTCGTGCGCAACGATCGACGCTTCGTGCGCCCACTGTTCCGTAAACCTGCCGCAGCTGTACAACCACTTCTCGAATCGTGCTCGATCGTAAGCGCCCAGCCGCGACCAGACCATGAAAAAATGCGCCGGCATAAGCACGTTGACGAAGTCGAGCTGCAGTACAGTGATGTTTTGCAGCGTACGCTGGAAATGACGTGCGTCGGTCGGGTTGGCTGGCCGGGGTCGATCGAACCCTTGCGCCGCGAAGGCGATGCGTCGCGCCTCTGCCGAGGAAATTTGTGTTCTGCGTGCCACCTAGCTGTCGATAACGGCGTCTGCCTCGATCTCGACCAACATGTCCGGATCGATCAATCCTGAAACCTCGACCATGGCCGTTGCAGGCATGATGTCAGCGAATGCTTCGCCATGCGCTCGACCGATCGCCTCCCAGTGAGAAATGTCGGTCACGAAAATTCGCGTTCGAACGACATCGCTCAGCTGTGCGCCTGCCTCAATCAATGCTTTTTCAATAATCTCGATACAGCGCCTGGCTTGCAGATACGGATCGCCGATGGCGACGGTTTCCCCGTTGTCACCGACGGGTGCCGTTCCCGAAACCGCGACCTGGTTGCCGACACGCACAGCGCGGCTGTAACCCACGACCGTCTCCCACGGTGCACCGGTTCGAACTAGCGTTTTGTTAGCCATAAGAGAGATCCAATACTGTAGATGCCTGCCGTGACAAGAACGGCACTTGATAACGGAGTGTGCCATTCACCAAGATGCAGTGCGAACAGGCCGAGAGGGATCACGATCAGCAGCCGGATGATCTCGAAGCGACGTGCGTACGCCCTGCCCTCATTGAGCAAACCCATGGTGTAAAGCTGCGCCCAGAGCAACAGGCAGGGAACGAGCACGGAACGAGCGCCGCCGTCTGCATACGTCTGGCCAATCACGAGCACGGCGAAAACAACGACGAGAAACTGGGCATTGACGTATCGCCTGACCGAATCGTCGACCACGGGGTCGAATTTTTCGAAGGCGGCGAGATCAGCTGCGACCTTCGGGTACTGAGCCTGCATGTCCGGCGGTCGCCAGCCGGTGCGCCGAAACCAGATGCCGAGCTTGTCTCGCCATCGTTTCGTACGCAATGCATCGAACCACAGATAATCGTACACCTGCAGGTTGGCCCAGAAAGGATTCCAGTTCGAGAGCGGCTTGCGCACGCCGTATACGACCGGTTCTTCGTCAAGCTCTTCCTGGAAGGAGCCGAAGAGTCGGTCCCAGAGAATGAAGATCCCGCCGTAGTTTCTGTCGATGTATATCTCGTTCTGCGCGTGGTGCACGCGGTGGTTTGACGGCGTCACGAGAATGCGGTCCAGCACGCCGAGCTTGCCGACCAGCTGCGTGTGCACCCAGAACTGGTAGATGAGGTTGATTGCATTGACCGTAACCAGCACGTCCAGCGGAAACCCGACCAGGAACAGCGGCACGTAAAAAATCCAGCTGAACAGGAAACTCGTGCTGCTCTGCCGGAGCGCCGTCGACAGGTTGTAATCTTCGCTCTGATGATGCACGGCGTGTGCCGCCCACAATACTGAGACCTCGTGGCCGAGCCGGTGATTCCAGTAGTAGCAAAAGTCCCAGGCCAGCGCCGCGATGATCCACAGCACGATGCCGCGCGGTGAGCTGTCAAACCACGCACGATCCATTTCGAACAAGGCAAACTGGCTCAGCACGTAACCCCAGATTACGAACGCGACGAACCGCGTGAAATAACCGACGGTCGTGCTTAATGTACCGGCGCTGAGGCTGTTGATCG
>JBCAZN010000230.1:0-4915 GCA_038533035.1 Pseudomonadota bacterium | reverse complement strand
CAGATCTGAGCAAAGTTCTGATACCCAGCGGTCTAGCCATTGCAGTGCTTGGCCTGATTTTGATTGAACAATTGTATCGAAATTCGTCAATGAGCTCGCGCTGGTCTCTAAAGCCGCTGGTTCTCGGTATTGGCGGTTTGTTCGCCTACGACCTGTTTCTATACTCGCAGAGTTTCCTGCTCGGCGCGATCGACGCACTGACCTGGACGGCAAGGGGGCTCGTCAATGTCCTGTTCGTGCCAATGATCGCGATTGCCGCGCGCCGAAATGCATCCTGGAATGTTCAGTTGTTCGTCTCCCGGCAAGTCGTCTTTTATTCGACGGCGTTAGTTGCGACGGGCGTTTACCTGTTGCTCATGAGTCTTGGTGGCTATCTTATTGTGCAATATGGCGGTTCCTGGGGCGGCGTTGCCCGAATCGTCTTCTTTGCGGGCGCCGGTCTGGTCTTACTGACCCTATTATTTTCAACCGCTCTCAGATTGCGGCTGAAAGTATTTCTCGACAAGCATTTCTTTCACAATAAATACGACTACCGTGAGGAGTGGCTTAGGCTGGTATCGTTACTGTCTAATTTCGACAGTAGTTCGTCACAGGCCATCGCCGTGGAGGCGCTCGCACAAATTGTAAATAGCCCGTCCGGCGCCGTCTGGCTGCGCGAGGAAGAAGCTGGCGTTTTTCGGTTGGCCGGTCAGTTCGAAACTTCTGAAGAATTTCCCGATATCCCGTTAGACAATTCGCTGATCGCCTTTATCGACAGGGAGGGTTGGTTGGTCGATCTCGAAGAGTACGCGCGTGAACCGGAAAAATATCAGGGTCTCGAGATGCCGGCTTGGCTTGCTGACAGCGAATCAGCCTGGCTCATTGTGCCGTTGCAATTGTCGGGCGTTGTCATGGGCATCGTCTTGTTGGCAAAGGCGCCGGATACTCCGCGACTGAACTATGAAGATCGAGACCTTTTGAAAACGGTCGGTATTCATATTGCAGTGCACCTCGCGCAGGCGAGGGCCGATCGGCAGTTGGCGGAGTCCCGGCAATTTGAAGCCTACAATCGATTGACGGCGTTTCTTATGCATGACCTGAACAACCTGATCGCCCAACAGTCGTTGATCGTCGCCAATGCAGAAAAACACAAACGCAACCCGGAGTTTATCGACGACGCAATAAGTACGGTTGCAAGCTCCGTCGAGAGAATGAGGCGCGTAATGCGGCAGCTGAAGTCGGGGGGCGCCGAAAACGGTTCCAAACCGGTGGAAATCAAATTCCTTGTCTCATCGGCGGTCGACCGATGTTCAGTGGGAAGACCGATTCCGGAATTAAACATCAACGGCGTCAACGCGCTAATCGAGACGGACGGTGAGGAGCTTGTAATGATTCTCACTCACATCATCCGCAATGCGCAGGACGCGTGCACAGATGGTGATCAGGTGACCGTCAGTTTGGAGCACAAAGGCGATAATGCGGTTGTCGTGGTTTCGGACACGGGTGCCGGCATGACAGCCGAATTCATCCGCGACCGGTTGTTCAGGCCTTTCGATTCGACAAAGGGTAACCAGGGTATGGGGATTGGCGCGTACCAGGCGCGAGACTTCGCGAGGAAGCTGGGTGGCGACCTGGATGTCAGGAGTGAGCCAGGCGTCGGTACCGTTGTGGCACTGTCCTTGCCCGTGCGAGTTCAAGCTGCACAGTCCTAACCGGTACCGGGTCTCCATGTGACGCCGGTCACAGATTGATAAGTACCTGATTTATTTATAGGAATCGCTAAACACGGCGACGGGTAAGCTGCTAAAATCAGCTTCCTTTAATCTGATGAATCCTATGGCTGCATCGTTTGAGTATGTTGGGTGCCAGCGCGGCGTTCTTGCCCGCATCTTTGCCCTGACGTTGTTGGTTTGCAGCGCCGGCTGTGGTTTGGTCTTGGACAGTGAGGACCGTCTGAATCGAGGCGAGGAAGCGCTTGATTCGGGCAACTATCGGGCGGCCATTATCGATGCCAAGGAAGTCTTGCTTGACGAACCAAACAACCAGCGAGGCCGGTTGGTTCTTGGGCGGGCGCTTGTTAGATCTGGCGACGCGGTAGGCGCGGAGAAGGAGCTGCGGCGAGCTGTTGAGCTGGGTTCGGATCCCTTGGTTGTTGCCGCCGACCTTGGGCGGGCGTTGGTCGCGCAGGGCAAATATCAAGAAGCGATTGACGAGATCGATGTCGTCAATTCAATGTCGGAGGACGACGTAGCTGCCATACGCCTCTTGCGAGGCGACGCCTTCCTCGGAGCTCGACAGCCGGTTGCCGCCCGCGAGTCTTACATCGCTGCACTGGAAATTGTACCCGATAGCCTGGACGCAAGAGTTGGCATAATCAATTGCCATATCGCCGAGAACAATCTAGTTCAGGCCCGCGCCGAAATCGATCAGGCTTTGAGCGAGCATGCTGCCGACGCCCGAATCTGGTTATATTCAGGCGCCTTCAACAACACCTATGGCAACTTTGCAGGTGGTCGGGACAACTACCAGGTCGCGCTGGATCTGGCGTCCGAACAATCGGATGTCGCGTTGCAACACCAGAGTCTTGCTGGTTTGGCCGAAAGTCATATTGAGCTACAGGACACCGACGCTGCGCGGCCGCTTGTCAAGCAGCTCGTTAGCGAAGCACCCAATGCGCTGCAAACGCTGTTCCTGACATCAAAAATTGCCTACCTGGACGAGGATTGGCCTGCAGCACAGCGACAGCTGCAACGTTTGTTGCAGATTGCGCCCAATTTCCGTCCGGCCCAGGTGTTGCTGGGTGCCGTCAATCTGCGCAGCGGAAACCTTGCTCAGGCCGAGATGTACCTTTCATCGGCAGTTGCATCCGCTCCTGACGATGTGCAGGCGCGCCGCCTGTTGGCAGAAACGCAGATCCAGTTGCAAAAGTCGGCTGAGGCGATGAATTCGCTGGCGCCATTGATTGCCGGTCCGGATGCCGATTTTATATCGCTGCATATGGCGGCTCGTGCGAGCAGCGCCAATGCGGACCCTGGAGAGACCATTCGCTTTCTTAGGAAAAGCATCGAGAAGGACCCGCAGAATGTCGATGCAAAACTGCAGTTGGCTGCGATATTAATCCAGTCTGCCAAGTCCGGCGAGGCTGCCGAAGTTCTTGACACAATCGACGCGGGCCAAACCGACGACATCGGCTACCAGCGGGGTGCGCTGGGTATTCTTTTGCTCTTGCAACGTGGCGACCAAAATGAGGCGGTGACCCAGGCCGGTGTGCTGGCCGAACAGTTCTCGCAACGAGCCGACGCACAAAACCTGCACGGTGCACTGCTGTTGGCCGACAACAATCTTGTCGCGGCGCGCGCCAGTTTTGGCCGCGCGCTCAAAATTGATCCTGCAAACGAACTGGCGCATCGCTATTTGGGTCACGTCGACGAACTGAGCGGCGACTTGGACGCGGCTGCGTCTCACTACAAGAATGTTCTCGCCACTAACGCGAACGCAAATTGGGCGAATACGGCGCTTGGGCGAATAGCGCAAAGTCAGGGAGATGCCGCGACGGCCGCGGCACATTTTAAAATTGTCCTCGATGCGGTGCCGAATGACGTAGTGGCCCGATTCAACCTGGCGAACGCAGAGCAGGCGCGCGGCAATGCTCAGGTGGCGCTGTCGTTACTGGAAGAAGGTGGTGATGCAAGTCGCGACCACTTTGCCAGTGCACTCTTGAAAGGGGCCATAATGGCTGACAGCGGCGATGCTGATGCGGCAATGGCTGTCACCGAGCGCTTGCTTGAGGAACATCCAGACAATGCTCAAACCCATGCGTTCGCCGGGGAAGTGTACCTGCTCAAAAAGGATTTGGTTCGCGCCGACGCCGCATACGATACGGCCAGAACGTTAGGCAATGAAAAGCGGCATGCGATGCGCAGTTACTGGATTAAACTGCAATTGGATGCAACATTGGCAAGCCAACCATTGTTGGGCTATCTGGAGACCAATCCGGATGCCAGTGACGTTCGTCTCGCACTCGCCGAGTACTATATGCAGCAAAACGACGTTCGTGAGTCCGTCGCAGCCTACGAATCCGTAGCGACTGAGCTACCAGATAATGAGGTTTTATTGAACAATCTTGCCTGGGGCTACTTTCTTGTCGACGATCCTAGAGCTGTCGATACTGCGCGGCGCGCATATGAACTAAGCCCGGAGAATGCAGCTATCATCGATACGTACGGCTGGATTCTGACCCAACGCGGCGAGGTTGAAAAAGGGGAGCAGTTGCTGCGCAAAGCCGTGAAAATTAGTAATGGACGCGCTGAGATCAAGTACCATCATGCTGCTGCTTTGGCGGAATTGGGCCGAGAGGACGAAGCGCGTATTATGCTGCAAGAAATACTTAACGGTGACAGCGTATTCTCGAGTCGGTCTGACGCTGAAAAGCTGGCCGCGGAATTGTAAGGAAATAGCAGAGCAATGTTGAGTAAAAAGCATGTTTAAAGAACGGGCCGGAATTAAGGCTGTGGCCATTACGTTGGTAATTGCGTCTGGATGCGCGTCTGACAGACCGAGTTATGATGCAACAGAGTTGCCCGCTTCCGTAACTGAGCAGGGCGAAGACTATGCAATCGGTCCCGGCGACGCGCTGCAGATATTTGTCTGGGATCACGCGGATTTATCCACTACCGTGCAGGTGCGGCCAGACGGAAAGATTTCTACACCGCTGGTCGAGGATCTGCAAGCGGCTGGACGTAGCCCAACCCAGTTGGCGCGCGATATCGAAGGTGTGTTGTCTGAGTATGTGCGCAGCCCGGTTGTGACAGTAATTATGCAGGGTTTCGTCGGCGAAGGTGCCCAGCAGATTCGCGTCGTTGGGCAAGCCATTGCGCCAAGCGCCCTGCAGTACAAGCAAGGTATGACGGTTCTTGATGTTGTTATCGCGGTCGGT
>JBCAZN010000229.1:0-4928 GCA_038533035.1 Pseudomonadota bacterium | reverse complement strand
GACCCATGAACCGGGGCATCGAAATCGAAGGTGCACTCGCCGACAGCGATCGCTCCGTTATTACGCAGCAGGTAACAAACGGCGTTGCGGTGCGCATGGCCGTGCTCGATCGCGTCATGAAAACCCTGGAAGCGCGGTGACGACCGCGGCGCAACAAAAAGCGCAGGCTAACCGGGGTACGATTTTCGTCGAGGACGGCGAATTACTGCAGGTCGAGACCTTTCCCGGTGAACAGTTCATCATGCGTATCCGGGCGCCACGGTGTGCAGCAAACGCACAGCCAGGCAGTTTCGTGCATCTCTCCTGCGCGGACGAACTGCCCATGCGCCGGCCGCTGTCCATCATGCGCGTTGGTGATGACTGGATTGAAGTGCTTTACAAAATCGTCGGTCACGGACTGCGCCTCCTGTCGAAGAAACAGCCCGGCGATTTGATCAACGTGCTCGGTCCGATCGGCCAGCCGTTTCGCATGTCTGCAGATCGGCCGAACGCGCTACTGATTGGCGGCGGCGTTGGCATTCCCCCAATGGTTTTCGTTGCCGATTACCTGCGACAGCAGACCGGCGACTGGAAGCCGTTAGCGATACTCGGCTCGGAGATTCCTTTTCCGTTCGACCTCGTGAAATCGCAGCTGCCGATGCCGTGGCTCGACGACGACACCGACAGCACGATGCCGTTGCTCGAAAGCTGGGGCATCCCCTGCCGTCTTGCGACGCTTGCCGGGTACGACGGCTGTTTCGACGGCTATGTCACCGAGCTCGCGGATCGCTGGCTCGCAACATTGAGCGACGACGAACTGGCGAAAACCGAGATATTCTCCTGCGGCCCGACACCCATGCTCAAAGCGGTCGCCGAGCTGGCTCAGAAGTACAACCTGCCGTGCCAGGTGTCGCTCGAAGAATTCATGGCATGTGCTGTCGGCGGCTGCGCGGGTTGTGCGGTCAGAGTGACAACGCCGGACGGTGACGCAATGAAGCGTGTTTGCGTTGACGGACCGGTATTCGAGGCCAGCACGGTCGTCTGGTAGTCGCGTCTACTTCCTGCCAATACTCGGCAGCAGACCGCTTAACGCGGAGCCAACCACAACCAGTAAGAATGCCGCAATGTCGAGGTGCTGCCACGGACCGCCGCCGTAGCCAAACATGGCAAGCAACGCGATACCCAAGCAAACCATCAATGCGCCCGGAATCTGTCGCCAGGCGGAGGGCACGGCGCTGTCCGGACTCCGGCCCATGCGTTCGAAACCCGACATCAGTAATGCAACAGGCACCAGTACGATGGCGAGACCACCCAGCCATAGTGGCCGTGTCGCCCACCAGTCGCCCGTGCCCGGTTCGATGCCGAGCCCGATGCCACCCGCCAGGAAGAGCAAACCGCCGACAATAATCATGACCGTGATGTGCCAGAGGTATACCGTCATGATCATGGAATTGATCAGCACGGTCGCTGCCCACAAACGCAGGCCTGCCAGCGCCTTGCGCATGACACCCTCGAGCGACAGCAGCAAACCGAACTGAAAAACGCCCAGCGCGATCAACGTGATCTTCGGCGGCAGCGTATTGCTCAGCCCGGGGTCGGGGGAACCCACCATTGCCAGCGGGTACGGTCCCTGGGAGACGAGCAGATAAAGCGCTGCAAATCCGAGCGCCGCGTAAACTAATAAGCGACCGGGGCCACCCATGCGGCCGTCGCGCCACGCGAACCCAAGCTGGCTGACTGCCAGCCAGACCCAGAAATAATTGGTCCAGCCCAACCATTCAAAGCCGTAGCGAAAGAACGCGAAATCCACCAGCGCGGCCATGCCGACGAAGCCCCAGAACGACAGGAACCCGGCCTTGCGCCACGACGCGTAGGTCAGCGGCGCGAGAATGACGACGACGATATAGATCGCGAGGAACCAGGTTGGGATCAGCGAGGCCTGCGACGTGTACTGGATGATGCGTTCGCTGACGCCAAGAAATTTCATGATGAGCGCGATGCCGGCCCACGCGAAAATCAGCACCAGCAACGGCGCGACGAGTCGATTGATCCTGGCTGCCAGCCACTCGGCGTAGCCGGTTCCCTTGCGCTTGGCACTCTCGAGTGACACGGCGTTCGAGTAGCCGCCCACAATGAAGAAGATCGGCATCACCTGGAACAGCCAGGTCAGCCAGTGCGTTTGCGGTTGCTGCTTGAGTAGATGACCGACCGTAACGTCGCCGTCGACGAAGTACACGGTGGCAATGAGCCAGTGGCCGAATACCACGACGAGAATCGATGCGGCACGCAAAAAGTCGACATAGCGATTACGCTCCTGCGGCGTCTGCGCGGCCATGTCCTTCGCTATGGACCAGATTTTCATGCGGTTCGGTTATCCGCCAAAGTTGACCTTCGCTTCGAGATTCGCACGTGAGTCAGCGTGCGACATTGCCTCGTCGAGCGTGATCGTGCCCTTCTTGTAGAGATCGAGTAGTGCATCGTCAAACGTCACCATGCCCTGCTCACCACTGTCGCGGTGCGCTTCCTTGATCGCGGAAATATCGCCCTTCAGGATGAGGTCCTTGATATGCGGCGTGTTGAGCATGAGTTCGACAGCGGCAATGCGTTTGCCGTTGCGCGCCCGCACCAGGCGTTGCGAAAGAATGGCACGCAGGTAATGCGCGAGATCCATAAAGACCTGCGAATGTTGCTCCTGCGGGAACAGGTTTATGATTCGATCGAGTGTTTCCGGTGCGTTGTTGGAATGCACCGTGGCAAGTACAAGGTGACCGGTACCGGCCATATCAAGGGCCGCACGCATCGATTCCGTGTCACGAATCTCACCGATCTGGACGACATCCGGGGCGCCGCGTACGGCGCTCTTGAGCGCGCGCGAGTATGACTTTGTGTCGAGCCCGACTTCGCGCTGGTTGATAATCGACTGCTTGTTCGGGTGCAGGAATTCGATCGGGTCCTCAATGGTCAGGATATGTGACGAGGTTTTTTCGTTGCGGTGATTCACCATGGCGGCGAGCGTAGTCGACTTACCAGCACCTGTAGCACCGACCATAAGAATGAGTCCACGGCGCAGCATGACGAGCTCTTTGAGCTGGTCAGGCATGCCGAGTTCATCCAGGGTCGGCAGTTCCGAGGTGATGTAACGCAGCACCATCGACACGCTGCCGCGCTGGTGAAACACGTTGACACGAAAACGCCCGAGACCCTTCTCCGACAGTGCGAAGTCGATCTCGAGCTCCTTGTTAAACGTCTCCATCTGCTCTTCGGTCATGAGCTCCATGGCCGCCTGCCTGACCATCTTCGGCGTCATTTCGAGCTTGTTCACCGGCATGATCTTGCCTTCGATCTTGATCTTGGCCGGGGCGAACGGTGTGAAGAAAAGGTCGGATGCCTTTTTTTCCACCATGAGTTTGAAAAGCGGTTTGACGTTCATGTCTTCAGCGAATCCTTGTTACGGCTCAGAAAGTCTGGGCCGAGTCTTCTTCCATGATGTGCAGACTTTCGGATTGCTGGTCAGCAATGGCCGAATCGCGCTTGCTCTCAAGTTTGATACGCAGGCGCAGCTCGTTCTTCGAATCGGCGTTGCGCATGGCTTCTTCGTAGGAAATCGTGCCGTCTTCGTACAGGTAGAACAGCGCCTGGTCGAAGGTCTGCATACCGAGTCGCGTCGACTTCGACATGATTTCCTTGATCTGTCCGACCTCGCCTTTGAAGATCAGGTCCTGGATTAACGGCGTGTTCAGCAGGATTTCCATCGCGGCGATGCGACCGATACCGCCCTCTCGCGGCACGAGACGCTGCGAAATAATCGCCTTGGTATTCAGCGACAGGTCCATGAGCAGCTGCTGGCGGCGCTCTTCCGGGAAAAAGTTGATGATGCGATCAAGCGCCTGGTTCGCCGAGTTGGCGTGCAGCGTCGCGAGGCACAGGTGACCGGTCTCGGCAAACTGAATGCCGTACTCCATGGTCTCCTTGTCGCGGATCTCACCGATCAGGATGACGTCCGGCGCCTGGCGCAACGTGTTTTTGAGTGCGGCATGCCAGGTTTCGGTATCGACACCGACCTCACGCTGCGTAATGACGCAGCCCTTATGCGGGTGTACGTACTCGACCGGATCCTCGATAGACACGATGTGGCCGCGCGAGTTGATGTTGCGGTGCCCGATCATCGCGGCCAGCGTCGTCGACTTACCGGAGCCCGTACCGCCGACGACGATACAAAGCCCGCGCTTGTTCATGACAACATCTTTGAGAATCGGCGGCAGGTCGAGTTCTTCCAGAGTAGGAATTTCTGTCGTGATCGTACGCAGTACGGCGCCGACCATGCCCTGCTGGATAAATGCGCTGACGCGGAATCGACCAATGCCCTGCGGCGCGATCGCGAAATTCGCTTCCTTGGTCGCGTCGAATTCCTTGATCTGCTTGTCGTTCATGATCGAACGCACCATGATCGCGGACTGGTCCGGCGACAACGCGGTATCGGTGGCCTTGTGAATCGTGCCGTCGACCTTGATCGCTGGCGGGAAGCCGGCCGTGAGGAACAGGTCCGAACCTTCCCTTTCGACCATCTTGCGCAGCAGGTTTTGCGTCAGTCGTACCGCTTGTTCCCGTTCCATTGTCCTCTACTCCCTAAAGATTGCGTCGCAATCCTAGAAATTTTCCTTGTTGACGGCCCGGAAGCGCGCCTCTTCCTTGTTGATGAGTCCCTTCTGCATCAACTCCTGCAGGTTCTGGTCGAGCGTCTGCATGCCGTTGGACTGGCCGGTCTGAATGGCCGAGTACATCTGGGCAATCTTGTTTTCGCGAATCAGGTTACGGATGGCTGGTGTGCCGATCATGATTTCGTGCGCAGCAATACGGCCGCCGCCAATGCGTTTCAGCAGTGACTGCGAAATAACCGCGCGCAGCGACTCGGAGAGCATTGCCCGCACCATGTCTTTCTCTGCCGCCGT
>JBCAZN010000228.1:0-4953 GCA_038533035.1 Pseudomonadota bacterium | reverse complement strand
AGGGGGCCATTTTTTTTGCGTTATAAATTCGGTATGTAGAAGCCGGCACGTTGATGGCAGAATTGCCGCGATGAGCACGGACGAAAAACCGAATTTATAACGCAAAAAAAATGGCCCCCTGCTTGCGCAGGGGGCCTGCCGTGGAGTGGTTACCCCTTCAGGCTTTGCAACAGGGGGCGGGGGAGCGTATCCCCGTTGCAGACTCGAAGCTATTTACTGCGCCGCCGCTTGTCAAGGCGGCCAAATTGCGGCTTTGTTGCCTGAAAGCCTTTGGCTGCGCCAGTTCTGGTCCGCCCAGGCCCAGATTTCCTTTAACGGCGCGGCGCCGAGATCGGGCGGTGGTTGTTGTTTCAACGCGACAAGCGCCAAAAATAAATTTTCGCCCGGCGTCGAATCCGGGATCGCCGGCGCACCGGTCAATTTGCTGAGTTTATCGCCGTCCGGATGGGTCATAACCGGGATGTGCATGTAAGCCGGCGTGCGAAACCCGAGGCATTTCTGCAGCCATATCTGCCGTGGCGTGGAATCAATGATGTCGATGCCTCGCACGACCTCGGTAATGCCCTCAATCTCGTCATCGACAACGACCGCGAGTTGATAGGCGATCAGTCCATCACGGCGTCGGATTACAAAGTCGCCCGATTCAGTCTCGAGGTGATGTTCGAAGTCGCCCTGCAGCGCGTCGGAAAAACGGATGGGTTCGTCGTTGGTGCGAACACGGATCGCGTGATCACCGGCGTCTGCACCATTGCGGCAAGTGCCTGGGTAAATGACACCCAGTGGACTTCGCGGCGCGTCGGCGAGGTCCTTTCTGGAACACGTGCAGGGGTACGCCAGACCGGCATCCAGCAACTGCTGTAAAGCAGTCTGGTGTGCCTCACGACTCGCACACTGAAAGATTGTCTCACCGTGCCACTCGAAACCATGAGCTTCGAGTGAGCGAAGAATCAGATCTGTTGCACCCGGTTGCTCACGGGGAGGGTCGATGTCCTCGACACGCAGCAACCACTGCCCATCGTTGACGCACGCCTGCAGGTAGCTGGCAACCGCGGCGACGAGCGAGCCAAAATGAAGCGGACCTGTTGGGGACGGTGCGAACCGCCCGATATAGGGGGTCGGTTCGCTACCTGGCATGGTCGTCGCCTACCGGTACCGGTCGTCCCGGTCGCGGAACTGGCGCTCCGCCAATTCGCGGCGCTCCTGCGCCTCCAGACTCAACGTTGCGACCGGGCGCGCTTCGAGGCGCTTCAGGCCGATTTCTTCGCCGGTTTCATCACAGAAGCCGTACGAGCCGTCGTCGATGCGAGCAAGGGCCGAGTCGATCTTGCGCAGCAGCTTGCGCTCGCGATCACGGGTGCGAAGCTCGAGTCCGAACTCCGATTCCTGCGTGGCGCGATCATTCGGATCCGGGAAGTTCGCCGCTTCGTCCTGCATGTGATGTACGGTCCGGTCGACCTCATACATCAGCTCGCGTTTCCAGGCGCTCAGAATCTCGCGGAAGTGCTCAAGCTGTTCATCGCTCATGTACTCCTCGCCACGGGCGGGCTTGTACGGCTCGATACCGTGTATCGGGCCCGAGAGGGCATCGCCACGCTTGCGAGCCGGCGCTTTTCGCCGAGCAGCCGGTTTCTTTACTGCCTTCTTGCGAGCAGCCGGTTTCTTCTTCGCGACCTTCTTTTTTGAAACCTTCTTTTTGGCCGCTTTCTTTTTAGCCGCAGGTTTCTTCTTCGAAACTTTCTTTTTCGAAACCTTTTTCTTGGCGGCTTTCTTCTTGGCCGCAGGCTTCTTCTTCGAAACTTTCTTCTTGCTGGCTTTCTTCCTGGTTACCTTTTTCTTGGTGGCCTTCTTCGCGACCTTCTTCCGGGCTGGAGCCTTCTTTTTGGATACCTTTTTCTTAGCGACCTTTTTCTTGGTCACTTTCTTCTTCGCAACAACCTTCTTGCGCTTCTTGCTCGCGGCTTTCTTTGCGGGCATTTTTTACTCCTGCCGGGGTAAGAAAAGGCGGGGATTATACATTGCCTGCGCCCGTAGTGAAGGGTTATTTTCTGGTCACTTTTTGACCACATTGGATAATGCTCAAAGCCCCGTAAATGCTCAGCTTCAGGGGAATTGTCTTTTTTCAGAGACAATCGTTTTATTCGCCAAATTCCATTACACTAGCCGCATTTGACGGGATAGTGGCTCAACCACCAATGCGATTAAGCAAGATAAAGCTCGCTGGCTTCAAATCCTTCGTCGACCCCACAACTATCACCTTCCCAAGCAGCCTTGTCGGCGTGGTCGGGCCCAACGGTTGTGGCAAGTCGAACGTGATTGATGCCGTGCGATGGGTAATGGGCGAAAGCTCGGCCAGCCGCCTGCGCGGCGATTCGATAACGGACGTGATATTCAACGGCTCCAGCTCCAGGAAGCCCGTGGGCGCGGCCTCCGTGGAATTACTGTTCGACAACAGCGAAACAACACTGGAAGGCCAATACGCCAAGTACGCGGAGATCTCGATCCGGCGCGAGGTCAGCCGTGACGGCATCTCGACCTACTACCTGAACGGCGCGAAGTGCCGTCGCAAGGACATTACCGGGGTCTTTCTCGGCACGGGACTGGGTCCACGCAGTTACTCGATCATCGAGCAGGGCATGATTTCGCGTCTCATCGAGGCGAAACCGGAAGAAATGCGCGTCTTTATCGAGGAGGCCGCCGGCATCTCGAAGTACAAGGAACGCCGCCGCGAGACCTCGAATCGCATCAAGCACACCAAGGAAAACCTGGATCGACTGCTCGACGTTCTTGAGGAAGTCGAAAAGCAAATCAAACATCTCGATCGCCAGGCGAAAACCGCCGAGCGCTACGGTCGCTACAAGGACGAGGAACGCCGTACGTCAGCCGAGCTTTTGGCATTGCGGACCAAAGACCTTGACGACCGGGCATCGTCGTCCGGCACGATGCTGTCAGAGCGCAAAACGGCGCTGGAAGCGGCCATTGCCAAACAGCGCAGTCTCGAGGCATCGCTCGAAGACACTCGTGTCAGACAGAGCGAACTCACGGACGACTTTAACGTCGTGCAAGGTCGCTTCTATAACGTCGGATCGAAAATCGCTCGGCTGGAGCAATCCATCGAACACGCGCGTGAGTTGCGCGAGCGCCAGAAGAAAGACCTGGAGCAGGCGATCAATGGCGCGCAAGAAATTGCTGACCACATCGACCAGGACCAGACCGAGATTCAACAGCTTGAGATGACGCTGAGCGAGTTGGTGCCGGGACTGGAGCAGGCCCGGGCAAGCGAACAAGCGTCGTCAGAATCATTGGCAAAGGCAGAACAGGCGCTTGCCGAATGGCAGCAGGAATGGGATGCCCATTCGCAGCGGTACAGCGAAGCCAAGCGCCAGCAACAGGTTGAATCAACGCGTACCGAACAACTTGAGTCACGCTTGCAAAGCTTCTCCGAGCGCCGCAAAAAACTTGATGAAGCGCAGGGTGTGGACGGACCTGAAGACCTGCAGGCGGGGCACGCGCAACTGGCCGAGCAAGAAATGCGCAAGCGCCAGGCGCGCGACGAATTTGAACGGCATCTTGTGGATATCGGTGAAAAGATTCGCAAGCTGCGTGAGCAGGACCAGAAACTGTCAGCGCTCGTCGAAGAGCGTCACTCGGCCTTGCAGGATTCGCGTGGCAAGCTTGCCTCGCTTGAGGCGCTGCAGCAGGCAGCGTTGGGCGAGGGCGACGATGGTGTGCAGAGCTGGCTGGAAGGCGCGGGCCTCGAACAACACAAGCGTGTCGCACAGTTGATGAACGTTGAAGATGGTTGGGACAAGGCGATTGAAACGGTCCTGGGCGACTATCTCCAGGCGGTGTGTGTGTCTGACATTACTCCGGTTACGGAAAGTATTGGCAGTCTACGTTCGGGCAATGTCACGGTGCTGCGTGAACGTGCGAAAGATGGCGAGGCCGTTGCCGCAACGAATTCACTGGCCACCAAGGTCACGGGTGCGCCTGCCGCGGTCGTACGCGAACTGTCGTCGGTGTTTGTCGCAGACTCGCTCGGCCAGGCGCTGAGTATTCGCGAGTCGCTGCCGGACGGTGGATCGGTTATCACGGTCGACGGCGTGTGGATGGGCAAGGAATGGCTGCGTGTTTCGCGCGACAAAGAAGGCAAGGCCGGCGTGCTCGCACGCGAACATGAAATCCGTCGCCTGAAGTCGGATATGCGGGAAACGCAGGCGCGTTACGACAGCGCCAAGAAGCTCTTGAACGACGGTCGCATGCGGCTAACGCAACTCGAGGATCGTCGCGAATCGGTGCAGCTGGATGCTGGTTCGTTACTGAAAGAGTATTCGGAGATCAAGGCCGCGCTCGAATCAGCGCGTTACAAGGTTGAGCAAGCGAATGCACGCAAAGTCGCACTCGCCGAGGAAGCGGTCGATCTGCAAAAGGAGCAGTCATCGGCTGAAGAACAACTGCGTGAGTCAAAGCGCGTACACGGGCATGCGGCTGAATCGTTGAGCCGGCTCGACAGTGAGCGCGAAGCGCTTGAAGCGCAACGCGACGAGTTGCGCAATGATCTCGAACGCGTTCGTGCTCAGGCGGATGAAGATCGCCAATCAGTGCAGAACATTGCAATCCAGTTTGAGAGTCGTCGAACCAGCAAGGAGTCGGCGGCACAAAACCTCGAACGTATGCAGCGCCAGCTGTTGCAGTTCCAGACGCGTGAAACAGAAATTCGCGAGCAGCTTGAAATCAGCCAGACGCCAATGGGTGACAACAAGAAAGAGCTTGAAGAACAGCTCGCGGCCCGCGTTGCAGTGGAAGAAGAACTTGCCGCTGCGAGACAGAAGGTTGAAAAAGTTGAAACCGAGCTGCGCGAGCTGGACCAGTCACGCATGCAGCTCGATCAGCAGGTAGAAGAAGCGCGCGGCAAAGTGTCTGAAGCGGAAATGGCTGTACAGGAGCTCAAGGTTC
>JBCAZN010000227.1:0-4972 GCA_038533035.1 Pseudomonadota bacterium | reverse complement strand
GACGCGAGCGCAGCGAAATCGAGCCGACGGCGCCACGCTCGACAGCGAGCAGAGCTTTGCGCTTACTTGACGCGTGGTACGCGCGCTCTTCGCTGTCAATGGTGTCGGGCGCGTCGGGGAACAAGGCAACGATTTTTCCCTCAACGTCCACGCCGTCATAGTCCGAGTAGCCAAACTCGGGCGCATGCACACCGTGGCCGACGTACACAACGTCGGCCGTAACGCTGGTCGCATCGCGAACGGGATCGCCAAACATGCCAAACTGCTCGCGATACACGAGCTCGGTATCGAGGCCGTCACGATGAATGATGAAGCGGACGTTGTCGGTATCCACCTTGTATGAGCGCAGCTCAACCTGCTGAAACCAGCCGTCGCTGCCGGCCGGCTTGAGACCCATCGCCGCGAATTCATCCGCGACGTATTGCGCCGCCTCGCTGTAGCCGGGATTGCCGGCCTCGCGGCCGAGTCGCGCATCGTCGGCCAGCCAGGTGACATGGCTTTTGAGCGCCTCAGTCGAAATCAAATCCAGGGCGGCATTTGCCTCTGCAACCGTCGTCTCGGCCAGCGGCTTCTCGCAGGCAGCACCCAGCAGGGCAAGCAGAATGCCCGACGCGAGGGATGCGACTTTCATCAGGAGGGGTCCTTCGTCTGGTATGCGGTGCTGATCTCGTGCATCGTTGACTCGATCCAGTTCTGCACAATGAGGTTGGTTTCCTTCGGCGACTGTGCGGCCGCGTCGATAGGTGGACCAATCACAAAGCGCACGGTTCCCGGACGTTTCACAAACTCGCGCCTTTGCCACAAATCACCGGCGTTGTGGGCGACCGGTACGATGGGTGCGCCGGCCTCTCGTGCGAGCGCGGCCCCGCTGACGCCGTACTTGCGAGTTTCGTCTGCCTTCACCCGGGTGCCCTCGGGATACACCGTGACCCAGACACCGTCAGCTAGCCGCTCCTTGCCCTGCCGGATAACCTGCTTGACGGCGCGACCGCCGGCGCCGCGATCAATCGCAATGGGGTCGAGGGCGATTGCCATCGCCCAGCCGATAATCGGCACGTACAAAATACTTTTTTTGACTACCCACGCCGTACGGGGAAACAGCGGCACATGCCCGTAGGTTTCCAGCGTCGACGTGTGCTTCATCATGATGACGCTCGGCTGGTCGGGCAGGTTTTCATAGCCTTCGACCTCGAATTTCATGCCGCAGAAAAAACGCCCGGACCACAGCGCCAATGAACAGTAATTGACGCAAACGGCGTACGGCCAGGAACGGGGCGCCCAGAACAGCAGCAGGATCACGGTCGCGTACGGAATGACCAGGGTCATGTTGAACGCCAGGAACATGAGCGACCGCAACCAGCGAATCACGCGCTCCTCTCCAGCAGGGCCGTGGCGGCGGCGCGCAGATCATCGTAGACCGGCACAGCGTTGAGATCTTGCGGCAGACTGGCCGCGGTTTTACGGCCATTGCCGGTGCGCACAAGGATTGGCGTCGCGTCGGCGGCCTGCGCCGCCTGCAGGTCTCTGAGCGAGTCGCCAACAACAGGTACGCCTTTGCTATCGACACCGTAGTGCTTCAGAAGCCGCTCAATCAGGCCCGGGTTCGGTTTACGACAGCGGCAGCCGTCGTCCGGTGCGTGCGGGCAGACGACAATGCGATCGACACGACCACCCGCGGCCGCGACCAGCCGGCGCAGCTTGCGGTGCATCGCGCGCAACGCACGACGATCGAATAAACCGCGTGCGAGGCCGGATTGGTTGCTGGCAACGGTGACCGTGTAACCGGCCTTGCTGAGTGACGCAATGGCCTCGATGCTCCCCGGCAGCGGCTGCCACTCGTCGGCGCTTTTGACGAACGCTTTCGAATCCCGATTGATCACGCCGTCGCGATCGAGAATGATGAGTCCGCGTTTGCCCGGCAGAGCAGCCATGGCTAACCGATCGCGAGACGCGAGATGTCCGCCACATCGAGGAACAATGCGCGCAGTTCGCCGAGCAAAGCGAGCCGGTTGTCGCGTACCGCCTCGTCGTCCGCCATGACCATGACATCGTCGAAGAAGCTGTCGACCGGGTCACGCAGGTCTGCGAGCAGATTCAGCGCTTCGGCGTACTGGCGCTCTGCGAGCATCGGCCGGACCTTGTCCTCAGCATTGCGAAGCGCGTTGTAGAGCGTCGATTCGGCGTCTTCCTGCAACAGCTTCTTGTTAACCTTCAGACCTTTCGGGTCACCGGCTTTACGCAGAATATTTGCGATGCGCTTATTCGCGGCGGCCAGGCTTTCAGCCTGCTCGAGTCGTGCGAAGGTCTGCACGGCGGCAAGGCGACGGTCGAAATCTACGAGCGATGCCGGCGAGCGCGCCATGACGGAGTCAAATGCTTCCGTCGTGAGGCTGTTGTCACGATCGAGAAAATAGCGCTTCAGGCGATCCGTAATAAAGCCATACAGATCGGCCTGCAGCTCGTCCGGGTCAAGCTTGCTTTTCGGCTGCGCTTTGACGGCCTTCTGGATCAGCTTGCGAAGGTCGATGTCGATGCCTGACTCGACGAGAATACGAATGATGCCGAGCGCCGCACGGCGCAGGCCAAACGGGTCGCGGTTACCGGTGGGTTTTTTCCCGATCGAAAACACACCGGCCAGCGTGTCCATCTTGTCCGCGATTGCCAGTGACTGGCTTTCAGCTGTCGAAGGCAGCACATCGCCCGCAAAGCGCGGTCGATAGTGCTCGCCGATTGCCGTGGCCACGGCACCTGCTTCGCCGTCGGCCGCGGCGTAATAGCTTCCCATCGTGCCCTGCAGCTCGGGAAACTCGCCGACCATGCCGGTGACCAGGTCGCATTTTGCCAGCTCGGCGGCGCGAGACGTGCTGTCGACGTCTGCGCCGATTGCCTTCGCAAGATGTTTGGCAAGCTTGCCAACGCGCGCGCTCTTGTCGGCGACGGAGCCAAGGCCGCGCTGGTACACAACCTCGCGCAGCGACTGAATTCGCGTCGCCAGCGGGCTCTTGCGGTCGTTGTCCCAGAAAAAAGCGGCGTCAGCGAGGCGCGGTCGAATGACGCGCTCGTTGCCATCACGCACAAGCTCGGGGTTTTTGCTTTCAAGATTGGCCACCGTAATGAAGCGCGGCAACAGCTCACCACTTTTTGCGGCGACTGGAAAGTAACGTTGATGGCCGGTCAGCGTCGAGACCACGACCTCGCGCGGCAGCTCAAGGTACTTGTCTTCGAAGCGCCCGACGATCGGAACCGGCCACTCAACAAGCGCCGCAACTTCGTCGTACAACGATTCGCCGTCAACGACGTTGCCGCCAGCCTCAGAAGCGGCAGCTTCAACCCCTTCTATAACGAGATTGCGACGTCGCTCGAAGTCGGCGATGACACGTCCTTTCTTTTCGAGCGCCTCAAGATAGTCACCGACTGACTTGATAATGACGTTGCCCGATGAGTGAAACCGGTGCCCCTGCGATGTGTTGCCCGTGGTAACGCCCATGACGGTTGCGTCGATGACGTCCTTGCCATGCAGCATCACAACCCAGTGAATCGGTCGCACGAATTCCGCATCGCCCGCACCCCAGCGCATGCGTCGCGGGATAGGCAACGACGACAATGCTTTTTCCACCAGCGCGGGAAGCAGTTCTGCTGCGGTCTGTCCTTTCTCGAGCGCCGCGAACGCCAGCCATTCACCCTTGGCGGTTTTTTCGCGGCCAAGCTCGGCAACGTCCGCACCACATTTTTTTGCAAAAGCGAGTGCGGCGGGCGTTGGCTTGCCATCATCGTCAAACGCGATATGTACCGGCGGCCCCTTCTGTTCAACCTTGCGATCCGGCTGCGCGTCCGCAAGGGCTGTAATCACAACAGCAAGCCGCCGCGGGCTGGCGTAGGTCGTCAGCTCGCCATGCCCGAGCCGCGCGTCATCAATGGCGGACAAAAGGTTCTGGCCAAACGCATCCATGAGTGAGCGCAGTGCTTTCGGCGGCAGCTCTTCAGTGCCGACCTCAACAAGGAAGTCCTTACTCACTTCGATGCTCCGGCCTTACGTACACTTTCTACCATCGGAAAGCCGAGCGCTTCGCGGCTGGCGAAATACGCTTCGCAGATCGCGCGCGACATTGTGCGCACGCGCAGGATATAGCGCTGCCGTTCGGTAACCGAGATCGCCTGCCGGGCATCGAGCAGGTTAAACGTGTGCGAGGCGGTCAACATTTGCTCGTAAGCGGGCAGCGCGAGATTCAGTTCGATCAATCGTTCGGCCTCGTGCTCTGCCTGGTCAAATGCGCTGAACAAGGCCTCAATGTCTGCCTGTTCAAAGTTGTATTTCGACTGTTCGACTTCGTTCTGGTGATAAACGTCACCGTAGGTAATGCGACCGAGCGGCCCGTCGGTCCAGATAAGATCGAAAATGCTCTCGACGTTCTGCAGGTACATCGCAAGCCGTTCGAGCCCGTAGGTAATTTCACCCGTCACCGGCTTGCACTCGAGTCCACCCACCTGTTGGAAGTAAGTGAACTGCGTAACCTCCATGCCATTGAGCCACACCTCCCAGCCAAGCCCCCACGCGCCAAGCGTCGGCGACTCCCAGTTGTCTTCGACAAAGCGGATGTCGTGCACGGTCGGATCGATGCCGATGGCCTGCAGCGAGTCGAGGTACATCTCCTGGATGTCATCGGGCGACGGCTTCAGCGCCACCTGGTACTGGTAGTAATGCTGCAGTCGAAACGGGTTGTCACCGTAGCGACCGTCGGTGGGCCGGCGGCTTGGTTGTACGTAAGCCGCGCTCCACGGCTCCGGACCAACGGCGCGCAGGAACGTCGCGGGATGAAACGTCCCGGCGCCCATTTCCATGTCATACGGCTGCATGATCGCGCAGCCGCGGGCGGCCCAGAATTCCTGCAGGCGCAAAATCAGGTCCTGGAACGTATCGGGAACGGGTGGTCGGGTGCTGCTCATTAAAGGCGTGCCGTGGCTCAAACGCGCG